>JBOGJY010000425.1:0-5571 GCA_050745325.1 Terriglobia bacterium | reverse complement strand
CCCCTCACCCGGCTCGCTCCGCTCGCCACCCTCTCCCCTGGGGGAGAGGGTACCCGAGGTACGAGGGCGGGTGAGGGGTTATTTTCATGCCTTGTGGGCGCCGCAAGGCGGCATGACCGACTGCCCTGAAAATAACGCGTAGCGCCGGGCTTTACGCCCGGCATTTGCCGCCCTGAAGGACGGCGCTGCATTTTCATGCTGCGGCGGGTGTGACATTTGCTTGTGAGACGCCGGCGCTACGTGGTCATAGCACCATGACAAAACAACCCTGTAGATTTGCAGGGTGAAGAGCGATATGATCTTGCCCCTGAGCTTGCACGAGGGACCGGAAATAAAAAGCCCCGCACTGGGCGGGGCTGGTGGCGGGCGCTGTTTCCAGCGTTGCCTTACGCGAACGAAAGTTCAGCTTACTAAGATAAGCCCGGAACAATCGCTGCTGAGATACACACCTACAACTATATAGATTCTCGCCAAACTTGCAAGGGGGAGAAGGGGAAACATGCCGAAAAGCGAAGAATTTATCCTTGGAATCGATTTGGGCACGGACTCACTAGGATGGGCGCTGGTGATGCGCGAAAACGGTGCCCCTAGACGGCTCGAACGTGCTGGAACACGAATTTTCGACTCCGGCATGGACGAAACTAAGGGACTTGGCAAAGAAGAATCCCGCAACCTCGCTCGTCGCGACGCCAGGCTTCATCGCAGGCAACTCTGGCGGCGAGGTCGGCGGCTGGCTAAAGTGTTCAATATTCTCCAGGATTATTCTCTTCTTCCCGAAAACGAGGCCAAAAGCCCGGAAGCCCGTCAAGACCTTCTGAACCGCCTTGACCAGGAAATTGTAAAATCATCCTGGTTCGAATCTGTGCTGGCTAAAAACCACATCCCTGAACCCCTGCAGAAGTTACCGTATCTGCTCCGCGCCGCGTCGCTCGATTCGATGCTGTCACCTTACTACTTGGGCCGGGCGTTCTTTCACTTGGCCCAACGACGTGGTTTTCTCAGTAACAGGAAACAAGCCCCAAAGAAAAAGGATGATGACGAAGGCAAGGTGAAGGAGGGTATTAAAACGTTGCGTGAGAAGATGACCGAAAGCGGCGCCAGAACGCTGGGCGAATACTTCGCCCGCCTCTCGCCCTCTGAAGAGCGTATCCGGGGTCGCTGGACGGCCCGCGACATGTATGAGAAGGAATTCGAGGCCATGTGGGACGCGCAATTCCGCTATAGCCCCGAGACATTCACATTCGAGCGTAAGAAGAAGTTGTTCCGCGCCATCTTTCACCAGCGGCCGCTGAAGATCAAGCGCGGCCTGATTGGCAAGTGCGAGCTTGAGCCAGGTCAGCGCCGTGCGCCCCGCTATTTGCTGACTTCTCAGCGGTTCCGGCTCTTGCAGAGGGTCAATGATCTTAAGGTCATTCCGCCCGATGAACCGGAGAAATGGCTCACGCCTGCGGACCGTGTTAAGCTCGCCGAGGCCTTAGAACTAAAAGGGGACCTTACCTTCAAGCAGGCGCGCAAATTTCTAAGTCTCCCGGAAGATTACGCCTTCAACCTGGAACGTGGCGGTGAGAAGACTTTGCGCGGCAACCGGACGGCTTCTGCCCTCTACAAGGTGTTTGGCGAGCAATGGCATGGGTTCTCCCGAACCAGACAAGACGAAATCGTTAATTACCTAAATTCTTTTCAAAAACCAGAAAGGCTCGCCGCCGCCGCACAGAAGAAATTCGATCTGACGGTAGACGTGGCAAAGCGATTCTCCGAAGTTACATTGGAAAGCGACTACATGAATCTCTCGCGCCGTGCAATGGAAAAGCTTCTTCCGCTTCTCGAAGCTGGCATGGCGTACAGCGAAGCCCGCAAGCAAGTTTATCCAGAATCCTTCGAATGCAGTCAGCCCAAGGAGTCCCTGCTTCCTGCCGAGAAAGCCCTGCCCGCCCTGCGCAACCCGGCGGTTGAACGCAGCCTCACGGAGCTTCGCAAAGTGGTGAATGCGATCATCAGGCAGTATGGGAAACCGGCCGAAATCCGTGTTGAGTTGGCGCGCGAATTGAAAAAGGCAAGGGAAGACCGCGAGGCCATCGCCAAGGCGATGCGCGACAATGAAGCGGCGCGCAAGAAAGCGGCCGAGAAAATCCTAGAGGAAACCGGCATTTACGACCCCTCCCGCGATGATATCCGCCGGGCCCTGCTTGCGGAAGAATGCAGGTGGGTCTGTCCGTACACGGGCAAATCCATTTCCATGAGGCAGGTCATCGGGCACGAGCCCCAATTTGACACTGAGCACATCATTCCCTTCAGCCGGTCGCTCGATGATTCCTTTGCCAACCTCACGCTCTGTGAACAGCAGGAAAACCGCAATGTGAAAAAGAACCAAACACCGCACCAGGCTTATGCCAGCGATCCCGAACGCTACCAGCAAATCCTCGACCGAGTGGCCCGGTTCAACGGAGACCGGCGGAGAGTTCAGAGAAAGCTCGAGCGATTCATGATGGATGATACAAAGCTTGAGGAACTCCTGGAGAAGTTCTCCGCCCGCCGCCTGACGGATACCGCATACGCAACCAAGCTTGCGGCGCAATATCTCGGCCAACTCTATGGAGGCATCAGCGACGCGGATGGCAAGCTTCGAGTCCGGGTAACCTCCGGCGGAGTCACGGCGTACCTCCGCTCCCTTTGGAAACTCAACGCGATCCTTGGCGATGGCCCTACGCGCGGCGGCGGCTGGCAGCCGAAGGAACGCGCCGACCACCGTCACCACGCTATTGACGCCGTGGTGATCGCCCTCACCGATCAAAGCGCGGTCAAAAAGCTGGCCGACGCGGCGGAGCGCGCGCCGCAGGAAGGCCGGCGGAAATTCGTCTCGCTTGAAGGACCGTGGCCGGGTTTCACGGATTCCGTCCGCGCTGAAGTCGAGCGCATCGTGGTTTCGCACCGGGTTTCACGCAAGGTCAGCGGCGCGCTACACGAAGAGACGATTTACTCGCCGCCCATTCAGCGAAAGGACGGCGCTATGGAACAAAGGGTGCGCAAACCGCTGGCGTCCTTTACCATGAGCGACCTCAACGCGATTGTGGATCCAAAAGTCAAAGAACTGGTTCTCCAAAAGCTGGCTGAACTCGGCGGCGACGTTAAGAAATTCAAAGATAACGAGAATCTTCCATTTTTTATCGCCAAGGATGGTAGGCGCATTCCAATCAGGAAGGTCCGCATTAAGAAAACCGTCAAAACGTTCCCGTTGGGCGACGGACGGACGGCCAGAAACGTGACCAACGAATCGAACCATCACCTCGAAATCTATGCGGAAATCAAGCCGGATGGTAGCGAAGGCAAATGGGATGGCGAAGTTGTCTCCATGCGTGAAGCCTATGAACGAAAGAAGGCGGGAAAACCTATCGTTCAGCGGGACCATGGACCGCTGGTTAAATTTAAGTTTTCCCTCGCTCCGGGCGAAATAATAGAGTGTGAATCACAGCCGGGGGAGAAGGCGTTATTCATCGTTCGAGGAATCAGTCAATTCGCAACGGGTTACATCCAGTGCGGGATGGTTTCTATTACGGATTCGCGCAAAAAGGCGGATATTGTCAAGGCGGAAATGTACTTGCGGCCCGGTCTCGACAAGCTCCGCCAGTGGCACGCGCAGAAGGTATCGACGGGCCCGCTCGGCGAGGTTGTGACAGCGCATGACTGATCGCATTCTTGACTTTTCGGAACAACCCGCGCGCCTGAGCGTGCAGAACGGCTTGCTTAAAATTCAGTTCGGCCCGCAAGCGGCAAACGGAGAAGCCCCAGAAGCGCAGACGGTCCCGTTGGCCGATTTGGCGGCGATAGTGGTTTCGCATCCGCAGGTTTCCTACACCCAAGCCGTGTTGGCTGGAATTGCAGCCGCCGGCGGCATTCTGGTGGCCTGCGATGAGAAGCGGCTACCCGCCGCCATGATGCTTCCGCTTTCCGGTCACTCCTTGCAGACGGAGCGCTTCGCGCGGCAGGCAGCCCTTTCTCTTCCCGTTCAAAAGAGGTTGTGGCAGCAGATTGTGCGGGCCAAACTCAATGCTCAGGCCCGGCTTCTAATGGAGAAAAGCGGCCAGGATTGGGGGCTGCCGCGGCTTGTCCCCAAGGTAAGATCCGGCGATCCACAGAACCTCGAGGCGTACGCGGCGCGCATTTACTGGAGGGCGCTCTTTGAGGAAGATTTTCGCCGGGACCGCGAAGCCGAGGATCTGAATCGGCATCTCAATTACGGCTACGCGGTGTTGCGTGCCATCGTGGCGCGCGCAATTTGCGCGGCCGGGCTGCATCCATCGCTGGGGTTGCACCACCACAATCGCTACGACAGCTTCTGCCTTGCCAATGACCTGATGGAGCCCTTCCGGCCCCTGGTGGATCGTGCCGTGGTTCGAATCCGTGACCAACGCGGGAAAGAAGCCGCGTTCGATCGCGAGGCCAAACGGGAATTGCTCGAAGTGCTGCTCGCCCGCTTTGATTACGAAGGCGAATCACGAGCGCTCTTTGATTGGTTAGCCCGCATGGCTTCGTCACTGGCCGCGGTGGTGGAGAGAAGCGGTACAAAATTATACATTCCTGCGTTGTAGTTGTGTTGCACATTCACCATGCCCCGGCACGAAGTTGCGATCTCCGGTTACCGCGCTATGTGGCTGTTTGCCATGTTCGATCTGCCCGTCGACGAAAAGGAATTGCGCCGCGAATATGCCCAATTCCGCAAGGCCCTTCTTCGGGAAGGATTCACGATGTTGCAATATTCAGTTTACGTGCATTATGTCCGCAGTGAGGAAACTGAGGAAACGCTTCGAAGAAAAGTTCATATCGCCCTGCCGAGCCATGGACAGGTAAGGCTCATTTCCGTCACCGACCGGCAGTTTGAAAAAATGGAGATTTACGTTGGAAAAAGGCGTAAGGCCGTGGAAGATCCGCCCATGCAACTCATGCTTTTTTGAAATTTGGGGAGGTTTATCCCCTCGGATTACAGCGAGTTCCGAGGGGATATAGTGTATCTCAACAGCGGTTCCCGGCAAACCATAGCAACGTAGCGACCACGCCCGACGCTGGCTTGAGTGTATCTCAACAGCGGTTCCCGGCAAACCATAGCCAGGTTGACGCCGCTTCCAAGCGCGTTCGGAGTGTATCTCAACAGCGGTTCCCGGCAAACCATAGCGCATCCGCCGCGCCATGCTCTCCGCTCATTAGTGTATCTCAACAGCGGTTCCCGGCAAACCATAGCGCCAAGTGCACAGGGGTCCGTGGGAACGGCAGTGTATCTCAACAGCGGTTCCCGGCAAACCATAGCGCGGGGCGCAGCGGTTGAAGGGGGCCAAAAGTGTATCTCAACAGCGGTTCCCGGCAAACCATAGCCGGCGCGCCAGCGACTACAGCACGCGACCGAGTGTATCTCAACAGCGGTTCCCGGCAAACCATAGCGCAGGTAACGGCGGTACGGCATCACCCAATAGTGTATCTCAACAGCGGTTCCCGGCAAACCATAGCCTCTACTCTGGTCTGAGTGTATCTCAACAGCGGTTCCCGGCAAACCATAGCAACAAAACAAGTCTAAGTTGGTTT
>JBOGJY010000424.1:0-29121 GCA_050745325.1 Terriglobia bacterium | reverse complement strand
GACGTCTTCAGGAAGCACGGTTGGAAAAGCGCCAACCGCGGCTACCACTTTACTTTGTAAGGACCGGCGGCCAGAGGCCGCCGCTACAGCCACTCGTGACTTGTCACTCATTACTGTCTCGCGGCAGACTCCGCGCGCTCGAACTCGAGCTCAGGCTGCCTCGACTTGCGGTATTCATAGGCCGCGCCCACAAAGGCCTTAAAGAGCGGGTGCGGATTGAGCGGGCGCGACTTGAATTCGGGGTGGAACTGGCATCCGAGAAACCAGGGATGGTCGCGGACCTCAATGACCTCAACGTAAGTGCTATCAGGCGTGGCGCCGGTGATCTCAAGCCCGTTGGCCACTAAGGTTTCCTCGTATTCGCGGTTGAACTCATAGCGGTGGCGGTGACGCTCGGAAATCTCGACCGTCCCATAGGCCTGATGAGCGAATGATCCCGGCTTCAGGCGCGCCGTCCAGGCGCCCAGCCGCATGGTGCCGCCCAGGTCATCTACGCCGCGCAATTCACGCAGCTTGTAAATCACCCGGTGGGAAGTGGCGGGATCAAACTCCGAGCTATCCGCGCCCTTCAGCCCGCAGACGTTGCGGGCAAATTCAATCACCGCGCATTGCATCCCCAGGCAGATGCCGAAGTAAGGGACCTTGCGCGCGCGCGCGTATTCGATGGCGCGGAGCATTCCCAGGATGCCGCGCTTTCCGAATCCGCCGGGTACAAGAATGGCGTCCAGTCCAGCCAACTGGTCCTCCCATTTGTCGCCTTCGAGTCCTTCGGCTTCCACCCACACTTGATTCACCTTGACCGAGTGGGCAAGACCCCCGTGCGTGAGAGCCTCATTCAAACTCTTGTAAGAATCCTGATACTCGACATACTTTCCAACCATGCCGATTGAAACCTCGCCTTCGGGATGGTTGAGCCGTGCGGCCAACTGCTCCCACGGGCGCATTTCGGGTTCGCGGGTTTCAAGATGCAGGCAGTGGAGGATCTGTTTGTCCAGCCCCTCGTTGCCGAGCACGAGAGGGACTTCATAAATATGCCGCACGTCCTTGGCTGTAACCACCGCCTCGTCGGGCACGTTGCAGAACAGCGCGATTTTTGCTTTTAACTCCGGCGAAAGATAGCGATCCGTCCGGCAGAGCAAAATGTCCGGCTGGATACCGATTTCGCGCAGTTCACGCACGGAATGCTGCGTGGGCTTGGTTTTTAGCTCGCCCGCGGCGCTGATAAATGGGACCAAAGTTACGTGAACGAACACTACGTTCTCACGCCCTTGCTCCTGCCGCATCTGACGAATTGCTTCGAGGAAGGGGAGAGATTCAATATCACCCACTGTGCCGCCGATTTCGACAATCACCACGTCAACGTCAGTCGAGACCTTGCGGATGGCGGCCTTGATCTCATTGGTGACGTGGGGGATCACCTGCACCGTTTTGCCAAGATAGTCGCCGCGCCGCTCCTTGGTGATAATCTGCTCGTAAATGCGCCCGGCGGTGCAATTATTGTCGCGGGTCATGCGAGTGTGCGTGAATCGCTCGTAGTGGCCGAGATCTAGGTCGGTTTCGGCGCCGTCATCAGTAACGAAAACCTCTCCGTGCTGAAAGGGGCTCATGGTGCCGGGATCTACGTTCAGATAGGGGTCGAATTTTTGCAGCGTCACCCGGAGACCGCGCGACTCGAGCAGCGCCCCAATGGACGCGGCGGCAAGGCCCTTTCCCAGTGAACTTACAACGCCACCTGTAACAAAAATATACTTCGCGCTCATTCCCTTCTCCTTACTAGTCAGATTGGATTCCAGCGGTCGACATACCTGGAAAAGGCCCCGATTTTCGCATTACGATCTTGGCCGCTTTTGGGGAAGAAATCGCTGTGAGGTTTGAATGTGATCCGAAATAGCCAAGCTGTGCGGAACACAGGCGCGCGCATGAGTCTGATCGATGCCCACCCGAGTTCTAAAAGTAGCTGGCCTGAAAGGGTCCAGGTCCATGCTTTATGACTGCCAGGAAGCCATCTGTACTTATTATTTTTTATCATACTTCCCGCAGCCTTACAACTCTTGGCAACCTGGCGCCAATCTTCACGGGTTCTCACTACGGTTCAATCCGGTAAAGTCGCTGATTCTACAGCGTTAACAATAAGTCGTCTCATTTATCCCATCTGTTTCCAACGTCTCACATGCGGCTGCTATTGTGGGTTTGTGAGTGATTGCTGGATGGGCTGGCAGAGCGGTGGGTTTGTAACTCTGATGGCTGGAGAGGGCGCCCTGGCAAACGGATCAAGGAAGCTTAACGTGGAGCCATTGGACGCTGACCGGATCCTCGTCAGACGGGTTTTTGATTCCTGCCACGAATACATTGCGGAGGCAGTTACAGGAACGGCGCTGCCGGAAGAATTTCTAGGCGCGCTCACCGCAAACGAGTCGGGAGGTAAGGCCGGAGCAGCTTGTTTCGAGCCAGCCGTTTACAAACATCTGAAGGCAGTAGCCAGCGGCCAAGCGCCCTCCTTCGGGAGCATCGCCTGGAAGCAGCTTTCCTCAGCATTGCAACAGACGAGGCTTCCCGAAGGAAGGCTCATGGGGGATGCGCTTGCCAACGACCAATGTCTGAAAGAAATCACCCAAGCCGTAACCAGCGCGGAAGAAAGTGGATTGAGGGATTTCGCCACGTCGTGGAGCTTTACCCAGATTATGGGATATCAAGTGATCGGCCGGAAGGCGGACATCAAGAGCCTCCTCGACCCGCACCTTCATTACCACCTGGCGATAGACATTTTGGGCGAATTCGCACAGAGATTTCATTTGGAATTGGCGCGTGATTTTGAATCGCTATTTCATTGTTGGAACACGGGGCGGCCCGACGGAAGGACTTTTGATGCGGATTACGTTGCTAAGGGTATGCGGAGAATGAATCTCTATCGTAGTTTGGCGCAACCGGCGAATGGATGGCAACCACCACCTACACCGTAGCAAGTTTCGTGGCGGCAGCCGTTTTTCAATCAGGAGACCCCGAGTCTAAAGTCGGACAAATTCTCTATGGGAAATGCGAATCAGAGTGTGGAAAACGATTCAAGGCCGATTTCGAAAGTGGCTGCGGCGGGTAAGCAGGGAACCGGAGGCAAAACACAGCACCGGGTTTCTATGCGCTGGCAACCAGAACTGTTCACGGTCTGTGGCAGCCGGCGAGGGCGCGGGATTGCAACAAAGGCGCTCTTGCCGAGAGGCGCACACTGCTTCGGAGTTCGGCCATATCTTGCGTCTCCCTTCGAGGGAAGGAGCGCAAAGGTCGGAGCGGCGGCTGGGTCGTGCGCGTCAGAAAGCGCCGGCAACGCTGCCAGCTCCGACTACAAGAAGAGATTTGTGACGGGAGAAATTCGGGGATTAGCCGCTGGATGCTCTGTGCTCCTAGCTCAATGCCAAGCACGCAGCGCGCTATGCCGTGCCAGGAAATCGGCGTCCGGTCGCCGGATCCACCGGAATAGCCGCGGCCTTTGGCGCTTGCTGCACGGTCGCGCGGATTTGCGCTCCGGCCGCTCTAAAACCATCGACTCGAGGATTATGAGATGAATACTTCGCTTCGCCACAAGGAGATCATCCGCGGGAAGATTTTGTACTACCTGGGATTGATTTATCCGCAGGTTGCAACAATGCCGCTACTTCAGGGGGAACTGGATTTCTTCGGATTTCCTGTATCCATAGAAGATCTGAACTTTCATGTGGCCTACCTGGCGGAAAAGGGGCTTGTGTCCGTGGAGGGAGTTCGCGGACCTCAACTTCACCGGAATGTGTCTCTGATCAAGATTACGGCGAAGGGGATTGACTATTGCGACGGGCGGCTGCCGGTTGATGAGGGCATTTATCTGGAGCCTGGAAAGTAATGGCAAAACAGAAACCCAATTCGAAATCCAGAGACGCGGACAAGAAAACGGCCAAAAAGGCCTCGGAGCCCCGCAAAGAGGCCACGAAACCCGAAGCTTTTTTTGATGTCTCGGAACTCCCGGCCGACGTGAAAAAGCAAGTCCGGAAGTGGCTCATCGAAGGGGCCCCATTCGAAGACGTTGTGGAAAGAGTTGCGGAGCCAGGAGAGGTCACGATTACGCAAAGGGCGGTGGAACACTATTTCCGGTCGACGCCGCAAGTCCAGGCCGCCCGCGTCGCGCACCAGATCCGTGTTGCAGACCATCTGGGGAAAGCGTTGCGTGATCCCAAGTCAGCCGAGGCAAAGCTAGCGCAAACGGTGCTCGTGATGGGGCTTTCAGGGCTCAATAGAGGCGGCGAAACCTCTCGCGTTAAACACGCATTGCAAGTCATCAAGGAGCAAAAGGACGAGCGTTTCAAAGAAGCGGATTCTCAACGGAAAGAAACCAAGCTTGGAATTGAAGAGCAGGAATCTCAAATCCGCATTCAGTCTCTTCAAACCAAGTTGGATGTGGCGACGTTCCAGTTGAACCGGCTGAAGCAATCGATCGAAAGACAGGGAAAAGACAAGTCGCTCGGACCCGAAATTATCCAGCAGATCAACGAAATTTACGGAATTGTAACAGCCCCCCCCGGTTCTGAGGAAACAAGCGGTGATAACTGCGATGTCTAAGCGTGAAACAGCAAATAAAACGGCGATGAAGAAACCTGTGGATAAGGTTCCGAGCCAGCGCCCCGGGGAACCCGATGGAGCTGGAAGCCAGATCGCTGTGAAACCGGCGGCGCTTCCCAAATCACTGGTGCAATTACTTCCTTACCAGATTCGCTGGGTCGAGGACGAATCACCGCTGAAGGTCGTGGTTAAGGCGCGCCAGACGGGCTACTCATTCTCATCCACGATCCGGGCGGTGCTGCGCTGTCTCCAGCGGCGGACAACGTGGATCTTCCTGTCAAAGGGGGAGCGCCAGTCCAGGATGCTGATGGAAAAAGTTCAAGAACACATTCAATCTTGCGGACTCGTGAGTCATATGAACGAGTCTCAATTCTTCGAAGGGACGCTCATCAAGCAGCTTGAAGTGCGCTTCCCGAATGGTTCGGTGATTTACGGTTTGCCGGCAAATCCGGACACCGCGCGCGGATATACCGGGAATGTAACCCTGGATGAGTTCGCCTTCCATACCGACGCGGAAAAGATATACACAGCGCTTTATCCCATTACCACACGAGGCTACGGCCTGGAGGTGATTTCCACTCCAAACGGACAACAAGGCAAGTACTTTGAAATCGCAAAGGGCGCCGGGTTGGTCGATGGCGCGCGATCGCAGGACAACAGATGGTCCGCGCACAAAACCTCCATCTACGAAGCTGTTCAGCAAGGGCTGAAGGTTGATCTTAATCAGTTGCGTGGTGGGGTTGATGAAGAGACGTGGCGTCAGGAATTCTGCTGTGAGTTCCTGACTGCGGCGAGCGAATGGATTAGCCCGCAACTCTTTCAGTCCTGCGTCTCGTCTGAAGCATCCGCGGGCTTTATGGGGTTTGCTGAGCGATTGAGAGTTGAACGGGCAAAAGACCGCCTCTTCGCGGGATGGGATATCGCGCGCAACCGCGACCTCAGCGTGATCTGGCTCAGTGAACTTGTTGGAGATGTAACGTGGACGCGCGGTGTGATCGAGATGCGCGATATGCCCACTCCGGACCAAGTGAGGCAAGCGAAGGCGCTATTACCGTTGATCCGCCGGATCAACATTGATCAGTCGGGCATGGGCCTTGCGATCGCCGAACAACTGGAACGGGACTATCCCGGGAAAGTCGAAGGGGTTCAGTTCACGCAGCCGAGAAAGGAAGCCTTGGCTGTTTACGCGCGAAGGCGAATGGAAGAAATGAAAGTTCGGGTGCCGGACGACGAAGGTGTCCGGGCATCGTTCCGCGCGGTGAAGAAAACGCAGAACGCCATCGGTCAGACCCGGTTTGACACGGAACACGACGCAAAGCTGGGGCACGCGGACCACTGGTGGGCTTTTTGTCTTGCGGAGACGGCTGCCCAACAGACCACGTATCACCTGGCCGATGTCGGAGGGTTGGTCGGAAAACCCGCTATGGCCGGGTTCCGCGACGCTGTTTTGTGAAGGATGTGAAGTTTAGAAAACATGAAATAGAGAGGAAAACAAATGAGTGACGCGCACGAAAACATCGTGGATCGAATGCTCAAGAAAATCAGAGAGGGCGCTGTGGAAGCGGGGCAACAGATGAAGAATGAAGCCGAAGACCTTAGTCACAAAGCCGCCTCAACGGTCAGGGAAGCTGCGCATGAAACTGGCAAAAGAGTAACCGAAGCCGGGGATGAGATCAAGAAGGAGGCTACAGACGCCGGCCACGCCGTTAAGAATGCAGCCGAAGCAACCGGACATGAAATTGAGAAAGAGAGCCGGTCCTAGCCGGTCAGAGAGTTGAACGATGAATTGGAAGTTATGGTTCAAGGGGTTAATCGCAGCGGTTATTTCGAGCGCCGCAAACTCCATTTCAGTATTGGTAGCGGATCCCCAGCACTTTAATCCTGGCGCTGCGGGCGGAATCCGGAATTTGGGCATCGTCGCGCTGGTAAGCGCAATAGTCGGCGCGGCGCTGTACTTGAAGCAGAGCCCCGTCCCCAAGTGACGGCTTTATCGGGCTAGGACCTGGGGAATTTGGGAAGCCGGCCCGCTTGCACGCCTTTGGCTTAGTCCGGGCGAAAAGGAGAAATCCATGAAGTTGAAATTCTTGGCAATTCCCATTCTGGTTGCGGTGTTTGCCGCCTGCGGAGTCGCTCAATGGGTGAAGGCCGCACAGCAGATTTTACCGGTGGTATTACCGATGGTAACCAATCTGGTCGCTGCTGTTTCGTTGCTTGAGGGGCAAACGATCTCGGCGTCAGACCTCAATACGATCAGCCAAGCGGCCAATCAGGTCTCCGCAGATTTGAATATGGTGGGGCAATTGGTGGACCAATACCAATCCTCACCCAGCACAACCACTTTGGACAAAATCAACACGTCTCTGGTGGATGTCAATACACATTTGAACGCGCTCATGCCGGCGCTTCACATTACGGACCCGGCTACGGTTCAAAAAATCACCGCCATCGCGGCGCTCATCAGCAGCGAGGTGAATTCGATCGAGCAGATTTTACCGATGGTGTCAGCGGGTCAGGCCCATACAGCAGCACAAATGGCGGTCCCCTTGAACGCCGCACAGCTGAAGAAACGCTACGACACGATCGTTACTCAACACTCGTCGAACGCTCAAGTTGACGCGGCCTTTGCCAAAGCAATCTTGAAATAACACGTTCCCGAAGCTGGGGACGACCCAAGGGCTGGCAGTGATAGCCGGTAGTCACTGGGTTTCGAATTGAGAGGTACAAGAGGAAAATGCCAACGCCGAAATTAGGAAAAGGACTAGGGCGGAAGACGGATGTGCCCGATAAGCGCGACTTGGTGTTAGGGGCTCAGCAAGCGGCGCCCCTGTACGAGGCCGGCGCGCCGTTGCCGGCTGTGGTAGATGTTTTTCAAGGGCTCGGCTTGCCCGTCTACGATCAGGGTTCGCTCGGATCCTGCACCGCAAACAGTGGCGTCTTATACCGCCGGTTCCTGGCGCAGAAATTCTCAAAACACTCCGCTGCGGACAAAGACCTAAGCCGTCTTTTTCTGTACTACCAGGAGCGGAAGCTCCCCTGGAATAGCGATGTGAGCAGTGACAGTGGCGCCGCAATGCGCGATGCCCTCTACGTTTTGGCTCACATCGGCGTGTGTCCGGAGGCCGACGACCCCTACCGGCCCGGAGACTTTTCTTCTGATTCCCTTAATGACAATGAACGGGATCTTTCGGCTGCGGGTCCGTTTCGAATTGGGGCTTATCACCGTGTTCCGGATGCGATAACCGTCCGCCAAGTGTTGGCTTCGGGCTATGCCGTCTTACTGGGATTCCAGGTTTACCCATCCTTCGAAGACATAGGGAGTGATGGGCTTCTTCATATGCCAGTGCAAGGTGAAACGCCGCTAGGTGGCCACGCCGTGGTGATCCGTGGCTATGACGATTTGCGAGCGTGCTTCCACATACAAAACTCATGGGGGCAATCCTGGGGAGATCACGGGTCTTTCTGGATGCCCTACGAATATGTCGAACGGCAAGAAATCTCAGACCCGGATATGTGGATGGGACATCTCGGCCGGCCGTGGCGCGCCTGATTTTGGATTCCAGAGCATGGATTTTGGACTGATGAAGACGAAACCTTACAGTTCGGACAACGGCCACCGTGCGCGGGCATCGCTGCAGGAGCGCATTGACCGTTCAGTTGAGATGGCGGATCAGCAGCTTGGCTACCACTCGCTGCCAACCTCCTCCGCGGCGTGGGCCGCGCTGCAACCTGTGGGCGCCCCACACACAGGCGGCTCGATCATTTCCACCACCAAGGGGGATTTCGAAAAGACCTACGGCGTTAGCGGAACCCCAATTACGAGTGGCTTCCTGATTGATCTGGGCGAATACAACCCTGAGTTAATGGGCCGGAATGCGGTCCCGATTTACGAAAAAATGCGGAGGTCAGATGCGCAGGTCCGGGCGACGCTGATGGCCTGCAAACTGCCGGTTCTCTCCGCAAAGTGGGAGATCGCTCCCAATGCGCAAACCCCGTCCCTTCCGCGGGGGGAGCACGACGGGAATTCTATTTCGCGGGGTACAGGAAAATTGTCGAGCACGGGCTCGGGCGAAACCACAGAAGCAAAATCCAAAGAGGTTGCAAGCTTTGTCCGCGAGAACCTTTTCGGGGGTCTCGAATTCAAGACTCCAAACGGCGGATGGATTTCGCAGGCCTGGCAGAGCGTGATTTGGAATGCGCTTCTTATGCTGGATTTTGGTTGCGCGATCCACGAAGACGTATGGAGTGTTGACGGAGACAGAATCCGCTTGCGCGCGCTTCCCTCACGGCTGCCGGTCACGTTCTATCGATGGCACACAGACGACGATGGCGAGACACTTGTGGCGCTCGAACAATACGGTTATCGAAAGAGCGGGTTTATCAATGCGCTCTTACCCGCCGACAAGATGTGCCGGTTCACCTATCAGCAAGAAGGCGCGAATTTCTGGGGTATTGCGCTGCAGCGGGCCATGTATCCGCACTGGTATGTGAAATCGAAACTCTACCGTATCGACGCTATTGCCAATGAGAGAAACGCCCTCGGCATTCCGGTTTTCCGTCTGGCGGCGGGATTCGCGGCTGAGGACAAAGCCGCAGCCTACAACTTTGTAACTCAGATTGCCGCGCACGAAGCGACAGGGCTGGTTGAGCCTCCGGGAGAACCCCACACGGGACTTCGCATCGTGGGTTATGAGGGTAATCTCCGGGACGTGATGCCCTCTATCCAGCACCACAATGAGATGATCTCACGCGCGGCCCTGAACACCTTTATCGATCTCGGCCAGGCGGCGCACGGGTCGCGCGCGCTGGGCGCGTCGGCGACTGACTTCTTCATGCTCGGGCTGCAAAGCGTGGCTGAGCAGATAGCCTCTGAGATTACAAATTCCACCATACGCCGCCTCGTCTCCCTCAATTTTGGTGATGATGCGCCTTGTCCCAGGCTTGTGCCGGCAAACGTTCAGGCCCGAAGCATCGGCGAAAGCACAGCAGACCTCGTCGCTCTTGCGCAACAAGGCCTCATCGTGAGCGAAAAGAATATACGCAAAGTGATTCGAGAACGATTTGCCCTTCCGGAGGAGAGCAATGAAGCGATTGTTGCCGTGCGTGGCGAAGCCATCCAGGACGAAGGCCAGATTATCTCCGTGCGGAGCGGCGGGAATCAAGATAGCTGAGGCCGCAAGTCCGATGCCAGGTCTAACCGTCTTGCCGGGGGGCATCTTCAGAGAGGGCCGTTAATGGAAACAAACATGAAAGACTGGACAAATACATCAAAAAGAAAAGCCGCCTGTAACATCGCCCTGTTTTTAGTTTTTTCGCTGGCGGCAGCCACCCTGCTCGCCAAGGGGCCGAAGAATCAGAATGCCCAGCCGGCGGCGAAGGATCACAAATACAAGATCGCCAGCGGCGCAGACCAGGTTTTGAGCTCGGTTTACGATTCCTCTACTAATACTATTCGCGTTTCGGGTGGTGGCAGCGGTGGTGGAACTGTGACCAATGTGGGTTTGTCCATGCCGGGCACGTTCAGCGTCACCGGCGGACCCGTTACCTCTTCCGGAACCCTTTCGGTAAATTGGGCGCAGCCAGTCAGCATTGCAAATGGCGGGACAGGACAGACAGGCGCCTTATCTGCATTTAATGCTTTAGCGCCATCGACCGCGGCGGGCGGGTTGATTTACGGAACCGGATTAAATACCTATGGAAACCTCTCGCTCGGGTCCAATGGCCAATGCCTGGGATCCAACGGATCGACAATCGTGTGGACGACGTGCAGCTCCGGTAGTGGGATCACGCTCGGCGGCGACCTCAGCGGAACATCTGCGAGCCAGGCCGTTATTGGCTTGCAAGGGCGCCCCGTTTCGGCAAGCGCCCCGGCCGGAGCTCAAGTGCTCGAATGGAACTCTTCCGCCAACGCCTGGACGCCGACGGCCCTGCCCGCGTTCGGAACGGTCTCGAGTGTCGGACTGTCGCTGCCCAATCTTTTCACCGTGAGCGGATCTCCGGTGACTTCGAGCGGCACGCTGACCGGAGCGCTTGCCAGTCAGAACGCGAATCTCGTTCTTGCTTCGCCGAGCGGCGCGAGTGGCGTTCCCGCATTCCGCTCGCTGAACATCGCGGACCTGCCCAGCATAGCTTTCTCGAATTTGACGGGGACGGAGGCCGATGCGCAGCTCGCCAACGCCTACAGCGGCGTGGGCGCGTGCGCCGCGAATCGGTTTACGATTACACTTGCGCGCAATGCGGCGCCAACCTGCGCCGCGGCGCTCACTGCGTTGACTGCGCCTGCGCACGAATGGTTTAACGCAGTCAGCGCTGCGGGTGTCTTTACGGCCTCGCAACCATCCTTTGCGGACATCAGCGGAACCGCAACGCCCGCGCAGTTGCCCAGCATTGCGTTCTCCAATCTGACCGGATCAGCGACGCTGGCTCAATTACCGGCGAGTGTCGCGCAATTTACCGGCGCGATCACGGCGAACGACTGCGCGAAATGGTCATCGAGCGGCGTGCTCACGGATGCGGGCGCGGCCTGCGGGGCCAGCGGAAGCTCCGCCACATTTCAAGTTAATGGAGCGAATACAAGCTCGCAAACACCCATCAATTTCCAAAGTGGAGGATATATTGCCGTCACCAATCCGAGCGCGGGCAATATTCAGTTCAATTTTACCGGTCCGCTTGCGGTCGCAAACGGCGGAACGGGCCTTACGACGCCTGGCGCAAGCGGCCAATGTCTCGGTTCAACCGGTACGGCAATGGTCTGGCAGTCATGTGGTTCAGGGTTGGGTACGGTCACGAACGTTGGGCTTGCCGCTCCAGCCGGATTCAGCGTTGCAGGCTCGCCTGTAAGCACATCCGGCTTGCTTACTCTTGGGATGCCGCCGGGATGGACAGCAGGCTCGCTTCTCGTTGGCAATGGCGCCAATTCCGTTACGGCATTAGGGGTCGGATCCAGCGGCCAGTGCCTAACCTCTACTGGCGCCACGGCTCTTTGGGGATCATGCGGCGGCGGCGCGCTGCCCTCCGGTTGGGCCCAAAATGGCGGCACGGGCGCCATCGTTGCACAACCAATAAGCACTCAAGATGCAGTTCCGCTCACAGTGGCGTCATCGCTTTCGAGCGGTGGAACAGCGGATATTTTCGATGTTTGCCAGGTCAGCCCGTGCACCCCAACCAACAAGTTCTTCTGGGTGACTTGGAACGGCAATCTTGGTTTTCAAGCCTCTAATTTGCAATTGAGCGCGGCATCCTCTACATCCACACCGCCCTATTTATATCTTAACGGCACGGATGGAAACCCGGGGCAGCCCTATGTGAAGTACGCGACGGCGCGGTTGAACGTTCCGTCTTGCGCGGTTTCAGCCGCCTCTACGGGTGGAACAGTTGCGGCGGGGACTTACTACTTCAAATGCACCTGGGTAAATGGCGCGGGCGAAACGACGGCCTCAACCGAACAAAGCGTCACCACCACCGGATCAACGAGCGCGATCACCGTGACGGCGCCGGGCGCTCAGTCTAGCGCCTTTGGCTATCAGATTTACGCAAGCACGGCTTCCGGCTCTGAGGGTCTGGTGGTTCCCACGTCTGCGAATTGCACGCTAGCGGCGCAGATTTACAATTCGGATGCTCTATGCGCTCCGGCGGCGAATGCGACCTTCACGGCCACGCCATCAGGAAGCGGCGCGCCTCCAGCTACGAATACCACAGGCGGCGAATTCATCGACGCTTGGGGATCGGCGGCGGACGGCCTGGGCCTTTTCTTGACCAGTGGAGCTTCGGGAGCGGACGCCCCGGCTGATGCCGGTTTGGTTTTGCCGGGTGGTACGGGAGTCAATCTGACTTCTGGATCTGCCACGGCGGCCGGCGCGCTCGCCTGCCTGAGCGCCTCGAACACGGCTTCACAATGCGGCGCGAATGCCGCCAACACCATCATCGGCGTGTTTTCGGCGAGCGGGCAGAACGCTCTCGTCCAGACCACGGGAATTGCAACCATCAACTTGGCTTCGGCTGCGACCACCACCTACAACGATTACGCCTGCTCGAATGCGGCGGCGGGAACCATCGTCGATAACGGCGCAACGCCGTGCGCAAGCGGCCAGCAGGTGGGCATCATCGCGCAGTCGAATGGTTCGGCGGTAGCGAGCGTTCCGGTTTTTCTAAGATTCGGCGGAGGTAGCGGCGGGGGTGGTTCTTCAACCACATTTCAGGCGAATGGGACGGCCCTTGCATCGTCCTCTACGGTTAACTGGCTGACGGGTGGTCCTATTGCCGTCACCAATACGAGCGCCGGGAATGTTCAATTTGCCTGCCCAACGTGCATCGTCAACAACCCGTCTGCCGGGCAGACGATCAACGAGAGCGGCGGCACATGGTTTCTTATCAACTCCACCAGCCCAACCACCGACGTTTTCGATGTTCGCATCGGCGGCGGCACCAATAACGTCATCCAGGTCACCAGCACGGGGTATGTGAATCTCGGTCTTAACGGTAATACGCCGGTGACCACGAGTGGCCCCATGAATGTGAGCACCTCCTTAAATGTGGACGGGAACCAGAACGGTAACAGCCTGAATTTTGGTTCCGTCAAAGACACCATGACCCACCAGCACGCCGGGAACAGTGACATTAGCGGTCAGATCACGATCGCAGCCTCGACGAGTGGAAGTTTCACTTTCCCGGCTGCCTATGCCTCAGCGCCGGTTTGCGTGTGGACGCCAACGGGAAGCTCCTACGCGGGCGGAGTCTGGTGGGACAATAGCAGCGCAACCACGGCAATCATAAACGTGACTACCTCCGGGACCTATACGTTCAACTATCACTGCATGGGGAATCCGAACTAAAAGCAGTGACGAGTGACGAGTGAAAAGAGACGAAGGAAGCAGGCTTTTGTCTACAGACAGCGGTGAAAAAATGATCGAGAAACAAAAACCTCTCGCAAAGGCGCGAAGTCGAAAAGTTCCGCAAAGGAAATATAAGGGCTTATCTTTGCGCTTCTTGGCGCCGTTGCGTCTTCGCGCGAGGCTTGTGTTTTTTCACAGCGTCTGACATGGGACGAGAGACAAGGTAAACAAGACGAAGGATACAGATGAGACTTATGAAAATAGTATTGGTTTTACTCATTTTGGCGCTGCCGGGCGTGGCTGGAGCGTCGATGGCTTGCAATGGGAGCGCGCCCTACTATTGTGCGCCAACGGATAAGGCGATCCGTTTAATCGATCCAATGGCTCCTCCGCCGGTGGGCGCCCCATTCGTTTTTCCTGGCTCCGGCGAAGTTGGCATCCGGCTGACGGGCCCAAATACGATGAAAGGTTTTAACAATGGGCTTAACGCGGAATTCTTCGGCATGTCGGCTGACACCGTGCCTCAGTGGAGCAACTACGATTCGCTAGCCTGCAGCGGGGCGGGCGGATACAGGGTGTTCGTCCAAGGAAACGGTGGTTTTGGGTCAGGAGGTTCCATTAGCGGGACGATTATTCCCTTCGAGGTCTGCCCCGGCGCCAACACGATGGTCAAGGTGGCGGGAATCGGAAGCTCGGGCCTTGCCAACACCGGCTATTTGAACATGACCAATCCCAGTTTCTCTTTTGGTGATCCGGCGGTCATGTACTACACAAGCGGGTCAAGCCTTTATTCCTACTGTTATCCGGACGCCTCGCTGAGCGATCCCAAATGCTCGAATGGCCGCGACGCCAGCACACTCGTTTACAATTTCGCCAGCTGCCCCAATCTGCCGACCGCCGTGCCAACCGGCGATCAGGTCGGCACATACACCGATATTACTGGGAGATATGTCGAAGCAGCCTTCGCTGTGTCGCAGAACACGTACGGCCTGATCTTCCGTTATGACACGCAGACTGGAAACTGCCTATGGTTTAGCCCGGCGACTTTCGACTACGGTGGCACAGGCTTGACCACCAGCAAGGCCAACGGCGGTCCGCTCGGAGACCCCACTGCGCCTGAAGGTCTGCTGGGCGCTCCCACTCTCACTGCGAACTACGGTTCTGGAACGATACCCGCCGGAACCTACTATGTGAAGTGGACTGGAAACGGGCAGGTTTCGGGCGGAGGCGCGCTGGGCAATCAGTGGAATTTAAATGGCCAATCCGCCGGATCGAATGAAGCCTCGATCACTCTGACCGCAACCGGCAGCATCCAGATAAAACCGGCGCAGTGTTTCAGCGGGACTTCGATGTGGTGCAACGTGGGCGACGTTGACCCCTACTGGATGGCCTACGTTGGCGCCAGTCCGGGCGGTGAAACCCTTCAAAACTCTATTCTGCTTAGTCCGGTCGCCAACGGGAGCGCGACTACATTTACGGGGAACCTCACCACCGATCTTTCTGCATTCAAAGGACAGATCGTGGTTGTAACGGGAAACCAAGTTTTATACGACAGCGGCAGCGGATTGCTTTGCACTCTGAACGTGTCGAACGGTTCCTATAGCTGCCCCGGATCTATTGTCTACACGCCGGGCGGAGCGGTGAGCGCCGTCTTCCCAACCGCCCCTCCGAACGGCGCGAAGGTCTACCTGGAGTGGTGGTTTCACTATGGCACGCAAGAGACGATTTCCTCGCTCAGCGCCAATGGTCCCACCTCTCCCACCGTGAGCACCGCTGGGACCGGGCTGCATTACGCCAACATGAATGCCGGAGGGAATTACTTCTATTTTGCCGGCGAGGGGACGAGCGGCAATTCCAACTCCCTTTATTGGCAAATTGGCACGCCCAACACCAGTTTTGGCTCGAACTATAACGGAACCACGGGTCACGTAGCCCCTGGTTTTAACACTCAGATTTCGGTCGCGTGCATGGGCGGCGGGACTGTCCCTTGCACTGCCGATCTCGACATGGCTCCGATGTCAAATCCGGAGAACTATACAAAACTGATGCTCCCCCCGCCGCTGCCCGGATTTGAGGCGAGCGCATGGGCAGGGAACACGCAGCATATTAGCTGGACGGCTGACAATTCATCCGATACCTATCCATTTTTGAATGGGTATTCACCAACAGGAGGTTGGGTTCAACCGGCTTCACCGCTTCAGTTTGAATTATTCGCCACCAATCCATCGTATCCGGCAACCGCTTACCGCTTTGCCCACACGCGGAGCAGCGGTTTGTTCTATATGGGCGGACCAAATGATTTTTACCACTTCAGTTTTGGTGGCGAAGACCCCAGCGGTCATTGGGCGGACTTCTCGACAACCTGGAACAACTCGCTTGGATTCCTCGTCGCGCCCTGGGCGCCAGGAACCAACTACTCGCAGGGTTGGGAATATACCGATAGCAACAACAACCTTGAAGTCGAGACGGCGGCAAGCTGCACGTCAGGAACAAGCGTGCCAACTTGGTTAACAACGATGGGAGCCAAGTTGAGTGGCGACGGTACTTGTAGTTGGATCGTGCTCGGACTTTATGGCGTTCCCTTCGCCGGCCCCGTCTGGAACTCAAACGTTTACTATCAGGCGGGCGCCTACGTCGTGGACGCGGCGGGAAATCTGCAAAAAGAAACGGTTTCGTTTTGCGCGTCAGGAGGCAGCGTTCCAAGCTGGACGACGACTACTACGGCTGACAATACCTGCAACTGGGGCTACGTCGAGGCTACAGGGCTGAGTGGACCGCCCGGCGCAGTGGACACGCGCGTTGACGTTTTTGCGATCAGGACACAATAGGAGTCCGGGAGGATAGTCATGGAAGTACGGCGCGATTGCCCGATGGTTGATTCGCTGGAACCCCGAGACGAGGGCGGGAAGCGTCATTTTTCCGCGAAGGCGAACAAACGTGGTCTTCCGGTTCTGCTGCACGGCCTTGGAATGCCGGTGGAAAATCCGGGTGGCGCGATCTTGCACCGGCCGGAAGCGCGCCTCCGCGAAATAACGGTCGCGGTCACCGGTTCATGGATCAAAACCGACCGGCCTTTTTCAATCACGCTAAGCGACCTGGAGGATATGGCTCACAATTTCGAAAAGCGCGAGAACGACATGGTTGTGATTGACTATGAGCACGCGAGTGAAATGCCAGAAATAGCCAAGGGCGGCCCCGTACCCGCCGCCGGATGGATTCACAGCCTTCGCCTGAGCGGGAATAGCTTCGACAAACTCAACGCGTTGGTCGAATGGACACCCGACGCAGCGGAGATGATTCACGGCGGGGAGTACAGGTTCTTCTCTCCGGCAATTGACTGGGGGGCTACGGACAAAAAGAACGGGGAGCCGCAAGGCGCTACCCTGACCTCCGGGGCGCTGACGAACCATCCCTTTTTGGAGGAACTGCCGCCGATCATGCTGAGCGACGGCAAGGTCGTCGCGGCGGGATTAAGCCGCATGAACGAGGGCAGCCGATTAGAGCTGCACTACCACGAGGGAGTGAAAAATATGAAGAAACTGTCACTGAAGCCCATTCCAGAAGGTGATGAACAAAGTGGAGATCACGCCGTCTTCGAAGAGGGGAACGACAAGCCCATGGGCTTTATACCCCACTCTGACCTCTCAGAATATTCGGCAAAACACCTGGGCGTGAACCCCGACCAGGAAGAAGACACCGGGGAAAGTCGCGCCAAAGACATTGCGGAACCCGATGAACACGCCAAGGTTGAGGCTTACGAAGCGCATCAAAGAAGCCTTTTTCTTCGCGAGGCAGTGCGTAAAGGAAAGATTGACGGCCGTCGCGCTGCGGATCTCGCCGAGGCGGGAAAAATCACGCTGGCCGAATATATTCATGCTCAGGAGGCGGAGAAGTTGATTGAGTCAGCCATCGTCTCTGGCAAGATTCTTCCCCGCGATAGAGCTTTCTTTTTCCGGGACGCCATGGACCGGCCACGGGAATTCCAGGAATACGTTCGCAACGCCGCCCCGGCAGTGCGGCTTGGGGTGAAGGGTCTCGGGTCTGCTGACGGTTTGCCATTGGATGAGGAAATTCATCTGGGCGTCAAGCAGTTGATGAGCGAGACGGGTATCGACTATGCAAAGGCGCTGAAAGAGTTCCTCTCGGCCAATCCGGCTCTCGGAGAGCAATACCGGCGCAAGCATACGGCGCCCACTTCTTTGGAGACACCGGCGCGATAGCAGGTTCATTCTTGACGCGCTCGAGCCGGTAATTATATTTAGCGGGCCACTCGCCGTCGTTCGGAGAGGCGCCCCTCAATGGAGGAATTATGGCAGGAATCAACGGTTTGGCGCTTGGGTTTCGGGCCCAGCAGAACCAGCGCATTTACAAGTTTTCGGCCCTTGTGAAGGACACGGTGGATACCACGCAAAACCAGCTTTACGCTGGTCTGCCGGCCGGCCCGAATGCGCCGGGCGTGCTGGGCGTATTAACGGAGCACTTCGTCGAGCCTAATTACTTTGTGCCGCAGGCGACCAATCCCACCACGGTGACCGGGACCACGCCGGTGTTGTACAACCTGGCCGGGCGCGGGCTTGCGCTGCAGGTCAACGGAGTCGCGCGGTGCATTGCCGCGGGCGCCGTGAACCAGGGGGACCTTCTAGTGTTGGCGGACAACTATGGCCGCGTGAATAACACGGCCAATCTCAGCATCAGCGCGGGTACGAAGATCTACCCCGTTGGGATGGCGCAAAACTCTACTCAAAACCAGAATGACATTGTGATGGTTTTGCTGAATTTTGCGCAGACAGTGGCGTAGGGCGATTTTGAATTCTTGGATGAGGCCGCGCTTCTTAGCCTTGAACCGGCAATCCAAAACCAATTGCGGCGGAGGTGATCCGCTTAAGATTTCGAATTTGAGATTTCGAATTTGAAATAGGATCTCCGCGTAGCGCGGCAGCCCGTGGGTGACGGGCTGCCGCGTGAGGGCTTCGGTTCCCCCGGCGCGCCTGGGGGATCATCCACCGTAGCGGCGCTCTACGAGCGCCGTCAACTTCGGCGGTCATCGGCCGCCGCTACAAATGGAGGATCGCCATGGCGGATATTTCGCTTCAGTATCTGGATCAACCGCTCAACAACGTGAGCGTGGGCTATGTGAACGACGACTACTTTGCGGAAAAGCTTTTCCCTCCCGTTCCGGTTAAACAGCGCAGCGGACGGTACTGGGTGTTTGGGAAGGAAAAATTCCATCGCTACGAGACCATTCGAGAGCCGAAGGCCGAGAGCCGCGAGATCGCTCCCTGGTCGCTCTCAAATAGCCCGTATTTCTGCAATGACCATTCATTGAAGGATTCCATCTCCGATGAGGAGCGGGCCGGCTCGGATAACGCTGATCTCGAGATCACGACGGTTCAGAACTTGACTGACGCCATTTTGCTCGATCTGGAAATCCGGGTGATGAACTTGCTTTTGGGCCCTGGAGGCGTCCTTTCAAACACCACGCTCGCCGGGACGTCGCAGTGGTCCGACTATGTGAACTCCGATCCTATTGCGGCCGTTGAGGCGCAGAAGATTGCAATTAAGCAATCCATCGCGAAAACCCCCAACACGCTGGCGGTGAGCTACCCCGTCTATTCGGTGCTCAGGCAGCATCCCAAGATCATCGATCGCTTTAAATATTCGCAAGTGGGCATTCTCCAAGCCGACCACCTCAAAAGCGTGTTTGACGTGGACAATTTCTGGGTGATGGGCGCGGAGTATGACACGGCAAACGAAGGGCAGCCGCCCAATCTTCAATTTGTGTGGGGCAAGACTGCGCTGCTGGGATACATTCCGGCGTCGGCCCAGCGGCTGCAGCCTGCGATGGGGTACACGTTTCGTTGGCTCTTTGGCGCTCCCGACCTCGGGGGAACGCTCACCAAGCGATACCGCGTGGAACCGAAGACAGTGGATGTCATTGAGGTCCATCGCTATGACGATATCCAGCTTGTCGCGCCACAAGCAGGTTTCGCGTTTCTGTCGGCGGTTGCTTAGACGGAGCCGCCGGCCGCCCGTTCGGCGCAAATCCGGCTTCCAGCGCGCGGCGGTTGAAACAGGGAGGAGACATGGCTCAATACTCGGTTCTACGGCCAATCGAATATAACGGCAAGCTTTATGTTCCGGCGTCGGCCGATGCGCCCACGGTCGCGAGAAGCGCTGGCAACGGCGGCGAAATTCCTGTCGACGGGAGCGGGGTAATCGACCTGCCGGATGGCGTGGCCCGCCAGTTTGCGCTGGGGCAAATTGCGCCGGTTAAGGAAAAGGCGTCAAAGCCCGCGGCGAAAACCGAGACGCGAAAATAGAGGCCCGGTTCGCAAGACTTACGAATCAATGGCCTGTCAGTTTTCGTGCGTCTAATTCCGCGTTTTGATTGGGAGGAAAGATGGCAATCAACGTAACACCCAACTATGAATATCTCGGCCAGACACTCCAGGGCGCCTATATCCGTAAGGCAAAGCTCGCTGTCGCGGGTCTCACGGCCAATACAACGAACCCCATCCCGCACGGGTTGCCGGCGATTCCGTTGAACGTTTTCATTGAGCCCACATCGGCGGGAGGCTTCCACGAAGCGCAGCCGGCCGACGCCACTAACATTTACGTGGCGGCCGATGGGGTGGGGACAAGCGTCAATCTGATTGTCGAATATTAAGAAATTGAGCCATCGGGTCATTTTTTCATTGATTCGATGAAGCAAAGAATCAATGGCTCGATGGGTCAATGAATCAATCGAACTATTCAGGCGGAGCAAGGCATGTCTTACACCACGGTCACTAACGTCGCTGGGATGTTTCCTGCGTTTCAGCGCGGGACACCACAGCAAAAACCTGCGGACGCCCTCATCCAACAGTACATCGATGATGTGGCTGGCGACACGGACGCCATTCTGCAAAGGCGGTATGGCGAGATGATCAACCAACAGTATGGGGGCAGCTTCACAGCATTTCAGGCTGCGTTTTCATCCGACGCCCAAAATGTGCTCGAAAAGATTAACCGGTACGGGGCGGCCGCGCAGCTTGGCCAGACTCTCGCAACCTTCGGCGCCGCCTCAGCCGAGCGGCTGGCGAACGACTTTCAATCGGCCTTTCTGAATTTGATGAGCGAGCTCCGTGCAACCGATGAAAAGGGATCATCCGGGGGGATCTATGATCATCTTTTCGACCCACAATCGGCAACTCCTTCACCCCGGCCTGGTTTGCGAGGCGTGGCAGGCGGGGACCGGCCGAGGGACCAAACGCCGCGGGATACTGATATGTCCAATTTCTTTGGCAAATTCGACCGGCGATGAATCGAGTATTGCGGATCG
The DNA here is from genome assembly GCA_050745325.1 of Terriglobia bacterium. Taxonomy (GTDB): domain Bacteria; phylum Acidobacteriota; class Terriglobia; order UBA7540; family UBA7540; genus RH2-MAG17b. The sequence goes on along the minus strand of JBOGJY010000424.1, from coordinate 8,391 downwards.
CGCTCAGCATTAGCCTGAACACGGTTCACTCCAGCAGGATATTGCCGCGGAGCGATTCATGCAGGCGTCTGTCATTCTGATGAGCGCGGCGAAGAATCTGCTTTTCCCACTGTATTGACAAGCATATCCTTCGCTGCGCTCAGGATGACGGGCAAATCGGCTGTAGCCGCGGCGTCTCGCCGCCGGTTTTTAAATAGTAGAGACCGGCGGCCGGAGGCCGCCGCTACAGCACTTCGCCGGCTAGCGTAAATAAGGGAAAGCGCGATGACCTATACGGCTACATGGAATGCGGCGTTTTCAAAACCGCTTTTGAACCAAACCATCGCGATTATCCAGCGCGATCAGATATCCGCGATTGCGTTGGTCAATCCCGCGCTCGCTCCCATTAATGAGTTTCACAAAGGGCCGGCCGTTCGTACCGCGTTTCCGTGGCTGATATTATCGGCGGACCAGATCGAGTTCGATGTGTCTTCGCCTTGGACCCGTTCGTGGTCTTCGGCCCTGACGCTTGCTCTCGAAACGGGCCAATATGATCAGGAAATGGCCCAAGACAACGCCCAGGATTACACGCGCGCGCTCGACATGATTCTAACGACAGCGAGCGGCGCCGACTGGACAACGGCTCTTCCGATTGTCCACGAGACAATTCCGGCGGGTATAACAACGCCCCCAGCAGCAGGATCGGTAAAGAGTATTTTTGTTAAATCACATCGATATAGCTTGGTCACCCGCGCTGGCATCGACGTTCCTGTGATGCAAGCAATGCTGACCGTAATCTTTAAATCGCAGGAAACGTAAAGGCCCAGTCCCTGGCTAGGGGAGGTTTTGCAATGGCATCGGTTGATCTCACTAAGATTCATCAGGGTCCGGGGAGTCTATGGCTCGGCGTGGCTGTACCCCCCACGGGTTCACGGCTGTTAATTGATATTCGTGGCAATCCTTCCGCGGCTGCAATCAACGCCCCTGCAGCGGCCGCCCTTTCTATCGTATCTGGAGGAGCGATTCCAGCGGCCACATACTACGTAACGGTCACCTACGTTAACCCTCTGGGTGAAACCCTGCCGTCGCCGGAAGCAAGCCTCGCGGTTGCGGCGGGGAGCCTGCTTGTTGTGGGCTCAGCTCCGCCCTCAGGCAATGCCACAGGCTATAACATTTACGCGGCCAGCTCTTCGGGTTCCGAGAAGCTTCAAAATCCATCCCCAATCGCGTTAGGGCAAAGTTGGACATTGCCTCTGACAGGCTTCAACCCGCTTGGGAGCAGCCCTCCTTCGGCAAACACCGCCGGACCCCTCTTTGCGGGAGCCGTTTCTGGCGCAACTACGATCGCCTGGGCCCCGAAAATCGAAGCTCTAAGCGCGGACCAAGTGGCTGCGCCAATCGACGCGCGCCTGACCGCAGAAGAGCAGTCTATTGAGGCTGAAGTCATGGAGACTGATTACGCGAAACTCAGAGCCTACCTTGCAAATGGCGTTTTCGCGGCTGGAACGGATCCCGGCTTACCGGCTGGAGCTCAGAACTACGAGGAGATCTCTTTTGGGGGTTTAATGGCGGTTCCCCGGATGTCAGTCGCAATCGTTTCGCCACGCATCGAAGCTCCCGGTAAATTTGTGGTAAGCCAACTCTATTGCGCCTATCAGGCCCAATCGCTGTCGATGCCGTTCTCGCGCGAAAAGGTGACGTCCGTGAAAGTAAAGTTCAGCGGGCTGGCCGATCCCTCACGGCCCGCGGGCGATCAGGTGGGGAAGGTTTACCGGCAACCTTAGAGGCGCCGCCGCGTAAGCACTCAAAAATCATAGGTTCGTATGGGATTTCAATTCAGTCTCATCGGCTTGAATTTCGACAATGGAAAATCACATCGCAACTTCGCAGGATTTTAAGACCGCTTTCGAACTTGATCAACGGGTGGAGCGGGTTGTCCTGCCTAAGCTCGGCAAGGCTGTGCTCATGCGCCGCCCTTCTCCTCTGTGGTTTGTCTTTCGCGGCCAATTGCCTCAGACCCTTGCGCTCGCGGGGACAATCGCAAAGGCTGATGTCACTCCCATTGCCCATACACCTGAAGAGGCGCAAGCTCTGGCTCGATGGGTAGTCGATTTGTTGTCGGAGGTCATGGTGCAACCGCGGATTTCGCTCTCGCCCGGTCCGGGCGAGATTCCGCCGGATCTTCTCGCAGACGAGGATTTGAATTTCATTATTCGCTGGGCGGTGGGCGAGGTTGCGTCCGAGGGAAGCAATGGTTCCCCCGCGCGCGACCTCGCCGCCTTTCGTGAAGACTAAAAATTTTATACTCCTGGCTCGTGTGGCGGAGACCTGGGGCTGCAGACCCAGTGAGCTGCTGGGAATCGATTCGGGGATCCAAAATCTGACACTGGCTCTTCAAATTGATATTGCTGCGGCTGCCGCTCTGTGGCAATGGAATGGAACCGCAGCGGTGGACTCAGGCAGCCATGAGGAATGGTGGTAAGGGGAGATTCGGATGGGTAAGTCACTGCGTCAGATGTTTGAGATAAAAGAGAACCCTTCATCTTCCGCCTCAGGTCACGCGCTTGAACCTGGCGCGCAAGAGATATCCTTGGTTGCCAACTCGCTTCACAAGCTGACATCGGCCCTGCAAGCCGCTCAGGCGCAAGGCGCGGCGGCCTATAGTGGTCTCGGACATTCCGCACAGGAATGGAGCAGCGTCGCTACGAAGGCAACAAGCCAGGCGATTACCTTGCTGACTCGCCAAAATCTTTTGGAGGCAAGTTCGGTCACGGCCCACGGCAGGGCGGAGCAAACCAAATCGCTTGCCTCGGTTTCCGCGCTTAAACAGACAGCCTTTTATAAAGCCCTCGCTGCCACCGCGGCGGGCTTCCAAGCATTGGGAGCTTTGGATTTTTGGTCAGCGGCGGAAGACTTCACCGCCGCCTCGCTATGGGGAGTGGTGGCTGGAGGGCAGATAGCGTCTATGGCGGGGAGTGACGGCGGTTCTCGCAGCAAAACGGCGCGGCAGGGGCAGGGTGAGTGGAACCGCGGGCAAGGTTCGGATTCGACGATGGCTTCTCCGGTCTCGGCTCTCTCTGCTGGAGCAGCCTCGGCATCGGTCCCGCCCACCGGAAGTCTGACCGTGGCTATTATGGGCGACAACGAGGCGGGCGAGTGGCTGGCGAAGACGCTCAATACGGCCGTCGAGCAGCGCGGCGTGCAGCTTACTTCCACCCGATCGACGCGCAGCCCGTATGCGCAAGGGTAGAGGCAGTGACGAGTGACGAGCCAACGGCTCATGCTCGTCACTCTTTACTTGGCGCTATTTTTAGCTCGTCACTTGTCACTCATCACTGTTTTTATGGCCAATCCCCAAATCATTTACGATCCCGGCGCCGGACCCGTCACGCTGCGTTTCATTTATCCACCGCGCAATGTGGCTGCCTATAATTCCATCGCCACACGGCATGACAATATCGCCTCGAGTGGGGTCCGCGAGTCGATTCTGGAACGCGTGGATGCCTTCCTCGAAATCCAGATGCAGACGGCGCCGGCCGGCAGCGCCGTGGCAGGCTGGGACAGCTTTATGCAGTACGCGCTGCAGGGTGGCCAGTTCGCTTATTATCCCGATGCCTCTGAGAGCGCCTTCACGAATTATTGGCTTGAAGACACGACTTGGAACGCCGCGTACAAGGCGCCGGGGCTGTACTCGTTCAAATTGAAATTCCGGCAGGTGGTCACATAAAGCCAGTGAAGAGTGAAGAGTGGCGAGCCAAAAGCTGCTGCTCATCACTTGTCACTCGTCACTCGTCACTTTCTATGATTCAAGGCAACCAAACCTGGCAAACCGCGCTCGCGTCGCTGCAGAAGCAGCCGCTTTATGTACTCGAAATCCCCGAATTTGGCGTGGTGATCGCAAGCTTCAATTCTGAGCAGCTCAGCGTTGGCATTGGCGGATACGGCGTGACGCTTTACGGGATTGGCGGGTACGGAACCTAAAACCAGTGACGAGTGACGAGCCAAAAGCCAAAAACTAAAAACTTTTGTTCATCACCTGTCACTTGTCACTCGTCACTTATCTAAAAGCAGTGACAAGCGCCGAGCCAAAAGCCTTTGCTCATCACTCGTCACTTGTCACTCGTCACTTTAATTTATGCCGAACGTAGCGAAATACTATCCCGGCGATTTCCAGGGCGATATGGCGCAAACGCTCGCTTGGCTCTATTCGCGCCAGAACGCGGACGTGGGCAACTGGCAGGCGAATGCGCTCGAAACTTCGCTGCCGGTGGGTGCAATGCCCGGCGCCGCTCAGCAGCCAACCTGGCCTGCGCTGGCTGAGTGCGGCATTGTCTCGCAGGCGGATTTTTCGAGCCTGCCCACCGCGAATCTTGAGAACCTGGCGATGCTGCCGCCTGCCGGCTGGCTCTTTGATAAGGCGCTCGGACCAGACGGATTTCCAGTTGATTTCTCGCCCGTAACGCTGCCCACGGGCAATCTGGCCGCGCCTGTCATCCCGCTGACACAAACGCAGATCACCGCCTATTATGACTCAGTTTATGCAGCCTCGCCGCACGGCATCAAGCTCTGCGACGGCGCCACCTATCCTGTGTTACAGGGTATGACGCTTTATGGCTACATCTTCAACCTGTTTTCTACCGCGGGCCTCACAAACATCACCGATTACCGCGTGGATATTTTTGCGCTCACCGACGTGTTCTATTACCAATCGAGCGCGCCTGGCGTTATGGCTCCGGCAAGCGGGCCTTGCATGAACGTTGCGCCTACTCCTTCGCAATTTCAGTCGCTGCTGATTCAGCAAGGCTTGAATGGCTGGTGGGCCGCGCAAGCGATCAATCCCGGCGTGGCGTTGGCTGTGCTTTATCCTTCAAGTGTTCCGCAGCCCTCGCCGGGCTGGAGCGGCGGACGCCTTCCCGCCGGCTGGATTTGCCACTCGAATACTGGCATCGGCCAACGGCTCAGCGGCTACTTTGCGCGGATTTACTCGAAGACGGATATCGAGTACCTGCAGGAAGATGACATCCCAATCATTATTCAGGACCCCTATCACGCGCGGTGTGGTTCAAGTGTTGTGCCTGCGAGTGGCAAGCTGACCGTCCATGTGCTTTATAACGATCCTGTGGCGGGGCCGACGCTGGTCTATACGTCGCTTCAAGCCGAAGCTGCATACCAGGATCTGCCGCGCTCGTTTACCGTGCCCACGTCGGACCCTCTCTACGCGCCCGATCCCACGCAGTCGAATACCGGCTCGCTGCAGAACCGCAGCTTTATTTATGACTGCGCGCTCGGGATCATCGCGTATTCCGCCTCGGGCAACTTCATCGCGGCTTCGAAGATCATCAAACAAATTGATTTTTTCCTGGATAATCCAGGGTATCTGGCGAGCGCGGTGCTCGAAAACGGCGAGGATGGAAACTCCGCATCGCGCTGGACAAAGAGCAACCCCGGCGCCTCGGTCACGGACCTGAATGATCCCGCGCAGCCGCCTTACGGGACCGGGCTTGTGGTAGATTTTCACGCCGCCGCGGTCAATGATTCCTTCGCCTTCAGCGGCAGTGAATTGCCTGACGCAACCTCCACTTACCTGGAGTTTCAGCACAAAGAAAACTCCAACACCGCCTTTGCTTTTGATATCAGTGTCTCGACCACCGGCGGCAAAGTGGCGGATATTCAGGTGACGAGCGGCGCGCCCGCGCCCGCCGTTTATGACGCGGGAACGAAAATCGTCACCATCGCGGTGGGGCCGGGTGGCGCCTTCTATCGCACCCAACTTGCTAATGTAGGTGGCCTCATTTCGTCGCTCGCAAGCGACACGCTCACCTCGATCACGGGTTTTAAGGTCACGCTCGCGGCGGCGGGCGATCTCTACCTGGATAACTTCAGCGTGGGCGGCTTGCAGCCGCAGAATTCGCTGGCCTTCAGCTACGACGTTTATAACGGCCAGGTCGATCAAGCCTATATCCGCACCGGCGCGATGGCGTGGGTTTGCTACGCCTACGCCGTCTACATGGCCCTTTCGCTCGATTACACCCCGGCGCTCTATTTACAGCGCATGATTAATTACCTGCTGACGCTGCAATCGGGCGCGAACGACCTGACGGCGAACCTGTTTTACCTCGGCGTAGGCGCGTATAAGGACCCCGGCTATCAGTGGGTTCCGGACCTGCAAACCAGCGTCTCAACCGAACACCAGGTGGATGTGTACTTCGCTTTTATGCGTGCAGCCGGGGTGCTCGCGACAGCGGCTATTCAACTGCTTAAGACCGGCACGATCACCAAGGCCGAGTCCACTTCACTGCAGGCGACGGCCACGCAAATCCAGACTATTGCCGCGACGGTGGCCAGCCAGGCGCTGGCCAATCTCTACATCGCTCCGAATGGCGGCGCGCCGGGCCACTTCGCGCAAGGGGCTTCCGCAAGTGGGCTTGATACTTCAGAAGCACTCGACGCCAGCGGTACTTGGGCGGCAATTATGGCCTATACGGTGGGCGCAACCGCGCAGGCCGGGCAGTGCTTGCAGTTCGTTTATGAGAACTTTTTCCTAAACAATCAACAAATCGTTAAATCGCCAATCGCCAATTCTTACAATCAAGCCTACCAGCAGCTCACGCCGTTCAGCGGCTTCAAGCCCTATAACGACTCGCCGGGCGGCTACTCCGGCTCACCCGCAAGCGTTTGGCAAGAGGGAACGTGGGGGCTGATTCTGGCGCTGCTGCTGATGTATGGCGACACCAATATCCAGGCGCTCTTCAGTGGTCAGGCGGGCCTTGATGCATTCCTCACGACTCTGGTGAACAGCCAACGCACGATCCGCGGCGCTACGGCAGACGGCTCGCTGCTGGGTTATTCACTTGCCTCGCGCAGCCTGCCCTTCGAGTTCGAGGCGTGGCCGATGTTCGCGGCCACGGCCTGGATGTGGCTGACTTCAAACTTCCCGGACCTGCTACTGGCGGTTTCGAGCAGCCCGCAGGTGTTGCCCTATCTCACGATTCCCCAGGGCATGAGCCAGACCGTCAATGAGCTTGATGGGCAATCTTCAGTGGGGTCGGACACACTGAAGTGCATCGACCCAAGCGGAACATTAAAGGGCCTGACGGCGCAGGATGCGCTGATCGGTAAGGTGGTTCAGCTCAAGATGGGTTTTCCCGGCCAAAGCCTGGGCGATTTTGTTACGCTGCACACGGCCCAGGTGAGCCAAACCGGATGGACGGCGAATGGCCAAGTAACATTCACGCTGAGCGACGTGCAGCGGTTCCTTCTCGGCCAGCAAATCTGGCTGCGAGGCGGCCCGCTTGAATGGGCGCCTGGCGGCGCTAAAGCGGCGCAGCCGATTGGTCCGAGCGCGGGCGCCAATGCGTTCCCGGCAAGCGATAAAAACCCGCGTTATTTGCAGGGAAATCCCATCGATTTGCTGCTCGCCACGCTTCAGAATGAACTCGGCGTTGGGCAGGACCCATCGCTGCGCGGCTCGGATTACGTGCTCGAGCGGGCTATTTCCGCATACACGAACCAGCAGAATTACGATCCGCTGGGACCGGCGCCGGGCTGGGTGATCTTCACGCCGGGTGATGACTCGACGTTGATTTATCCGAATCCTTATATTGACGTGCCGGGGTTCCTCGCGCTGCGCGATACGGAGTTTTCGGGTGATTGGTTCGAATTCCAGATCACACGGCCGATTGACGGCAAGCAGTTTATCGAAGATCAGATTTTAAAGGTCCTCGGCCTGTACTTGATCGTCCGCGCGAATGGCCAGCTTTCGCTCAAGTCGATGAAATCGCCCGCGATTCAAACGCCGGTGATGGCGCTGAACCAGAAGAATGTCATCGGGATTCCGGAGACCACGCGGCAGAGCATCGTTAACGTGGTGACAGTCAAAATGAACGTGGAGAATTCCGGCGTGACTACAGCCGCGCGGGCCTATGACTATCAGGTGACTTTCGAGCAGCAGGAGTCGCTCATCCGCTACAACCAGATTTTCCAGCAGCAGATCGAGGCTACGGGCCTGGTACTGCCCTACGGCGGAACCATGCGCGCGCAGATGATCGCCGATCGCATCTTCCGCCGCCACGCGTTTGCGCCGCCGGTTTACAAGGTGAAGGCGTTTTTGAGCACAGTCACGGTGGAATTAGGCGATTACGTTTGGCTTACTCATCCGCGGGTGGCTGATTTTCAAACCGGCAGGCTGGGACTGACGAGCGTGGTGTGCGAAGTGACGGGCAAGCGGCCGAACTACGCGCAGGGCAACGTGGAATTCGATCTGCTCGATACGCGCTTCATCAACCTCACCACGCCCTATTACATCGCGCCTGCGGCCGGTAGCATTCCAAGCTGGACCGGAGCGGGCGCACAGCAGAAGGCGCAGTATATGTTTGTTTCGAGCGCCGTGAATGGCGGAACTTACGCCGATGG
>JBOGJY010000423.1:0-2949 GCA_050745325.1 Terriglobia bacterium | reverse complement strand
CCATCGTGCTAACGGGAACACTCTTGGGTGGCTACGCGGACGACGTATACGAGGTCCTTTTTCGCATCAACGCAAAGAAAATGATCGAGCGAGGCTTCGAGCATCATGTCGGGGTCAGGCCGTTCATGGAAACCTACGGCCTGCTCGAAACCATCACCACCATCGAGCCTCAAGACAACGCGTGCTCAGAGGCACGGGTGACGCGGCGAGTGAGGCGCCGCCCCGGCGCTTCGCCGCAGCTCTTTGGAGATTTCCTGATGCCCCTTGCGGCGTTCCTCTCGCTCGAAGACATCGCCGCCGCGCTGCCGCCCTACCGCGAGGAGGTGGTGCGCGTTGCCATGGACGGCTCGCTCAAGCGGGCTTAGAGCCTGTTAAACAATAAGATTTACAATTCTGAGTTCATCAGATTATTTGAGGCGATATCGTATAGTTCCAATCGGGATGAACTGAGTGCCGCCGGAGGTTCAGTTGTTGGATCTGCTGAGAGGACACGGAAACCCCAGTTTCGTACTCTCGGGTATCGAGAAGAGCTTTGACTCGGAGTCCGGTCCGCGTACGGGTGCTGCCGATCAGGTTGATGATTGCCTCGTAGCTGACCAAGGGCCGCCCCTTCCAATTCAGGCTGATAAACGAGAAGAGCCGATGCTCAATCTTGTTCCATTTGCTGGTTCCGGGAGGATAGTGACAAACCGTGATCGGGACCCGCATGTGGTTCGCCAACCGCTGCAGGTTTACCTTCCAGGCTCGCAGTCGGCTACCGTTACTGCCCCCACCGTCGGCGCAGATGAGCAGCTTTTGGGCCGCCGGGTAAGCCTTCTTGCCGTCCCATCGCCACCAGCGTCGAATACTTTCCACGGCAAATTCGGCGGTATCGTGCGTGACTCCCACGTTGACCACGGCCCGATCCTGCGCCACGTCATAGGCCCCGTAGGGAATGGCTCTGCCCTCGGCAAGCTGAGGAAAGTCATAGGCTAGCACCTTCTCGGGCTTACCCGCCGGTCTCCAGGCGCGCCCCGCATTGCGAAATGTTCCCACCAACTCCTTTTTCTTGGTGTCCACAGAGATCACCGGGTCACCCGCCCTCAAAAATCTCTTCACCTCCGCATTGATATAGCGAAACTGGGCGTCCCGGTTTGGGTGTTGCGGCCCCTCCTTGGTTTTGACATTCGCCTGCAACGAATATCCCATCTCGCGCAAACAGCGTGCCACTGTGACCCAACTGACCGGTCGTCCCAAACGGGTCAACTCGTCGGCAATCGCGCGGGTCGATTTGCTGGTCCACTTCAGCAAACTCATCGGGTCGCCCGCGGTGGTCTCCTCCACGATTCGGGCCAAGTGACGGCGGACCTCCGGGTCGACTTCTTCCACCTTCTTCCTGCCGCCTCCAGCCTTGCGGACCCGGCCCGTTCCCAGAGGCGCCAGCGGAGTCCGTCCCTGAAGTTCCGTCACACCTTTGGCAATCGTGGGGCGCGACATGCCCGTGAGTTGCGCCAGCCGGCTCGCCCCGCCATGCCCCAGCTCGAGCGCCTTGTCGGCCACAAACAGGCGCGCCTGAAATTCATTCAGCGTGCCCAACACCTTCAGCCAACGTGCAGATTGGGAAGAGTCCGTGTTTCGGCGTCCCGGAGAGTCGATCCTCACATCGCTAAAGATATGCCGAATTCTACGAATTGTAAATATTATTGTTTAACACACCCTAAGATCTTCGGCCTCCATGAGGGGAGCAAGGTCTCGCAACGCGGCATGTACGTGCATGTCCGACGAATACCAATTCCGACGGACCATCCAAACCCACCTTTTTAATCTTATGGTTTTCTGCACGTGGCCGGACTTTGGTACCTGGATGCTTTCCGCTATGGGGAGATATTCCTTGCCTCGCTCGATTTCGAGCGAGTAGCTTCCGAAGGGAAGGTCCATGCTGAATGTTCCATGTGGAGGAACAAAATGCTGCTCTGAAATTCGATCCCTTGTTTTGTTGTACTGGATCGTCTGGGGCGCAAAATGAACATGGCCGCTGGAATCCCGCAAGTAGACACGTGCAGGTGTAGGCTTTCCAGCCTCGTCCAGGATCTTAATCGAAAGAGTCGCCGACATGGCTGGCCGTGAGGCTCCCTTGCAGGGCCTCGCTTGAACCCCGACGAGGGCACCAAGAAAGGAAAACGTCTTCTGGAAAAACTGGCGGCGCGGTAGAAAGGTATGGAAAAAGCTCATTACTTCCTCCAGCACGAACTCGCAGCCTCTCACGCAATACCGACAAAGATACCGTCGGATTCTCTGTGATTCTTGGTGGCAAGTCAAGCTGAATTTAGACCTGAATTTGTAGTGTTGTCAAATATTTGGAGGCCGCGGGCGCATCCGGCGCAGGGCGCGCCGGGCGTGATCGCTGAGCGCCCCGAAGTTCTTCGGGCAGAAGTTGGGCAACTCGTGTTGCTTCCAATGCGACCACAAGTACTCCATCGGGTTCAGTTCCGGTGCGTAGGCAGGCAAGAATTCTAGCCACAGACGCCCGCGTTGCGCCCGCACATAGTCCCCAACCAATCGACGGCGGTGGCTCCGCCATACCAGAGCGTTCATAAGTTAATTAACAGATCTATGAGACATGACGCGAGGATAAGTTCGTATGATATATTTTGGAACTGTGTCTCGCACCATGGGCACAGACCCAAGACCTTACCCAGATTGGCCTAGACTTTGACGTGATTCCGAGGTAGGTATGTGGTCATGCCGTTTTTGAACCAAAAAGGAGGCGCCAGCTAATGTCGAATTCAGCAAACAGTAAGATCACCAGGCGACAGGCCATCCAGGCAACAGGCAAGGCTCTTGCGGGCATGGCCAGCTTCAATGCGCTTTCGGCTCTATCCAGCGCATCGGGTTTGCCCGACGCCGCCGAATCTCCGCTGCCCGAGACCACTCTGGCGAATACGAAGGAAAAACTCAGGGTCGCCACGT
>JBOGJY010000422.1:0-4017 GCA_050745325.1 Terriglobia bacterium | reverse complement strand
GCCTGGCGCAGGATGTGTTCGTGGGCGGCGAAGGCGCCGTGCTGAAAGCTGTTGAAGGCGGCGCGCTGCTTGCCTTCGAGGGTCTGCGGGCCGGTGGATTTCTGCGCGGCGGCCTGGTTGGCGGCGCGGCGCTTTTCGGTGACGGTGCGTTGGTCGAATGCCATAAAAACCTCTCGATTCATTTTGGGATTTGGATTTCTGATTGGTTGTTTGTGATTAGTCGTTTCATTTGAAATTTCAGATTTGAGATTGGAGATCAGAGCCCGTTTTATTTCAGATTGGTGATTTCCGATTTGCGATTAGGGATTGGAGCCGGTTGTAGCGGCGGATGGCCCTATAATTCGCCAATCACCAATCGCCAATCGAAAATCACCAATGGGAGACTCCCCAGATCAAGCCTAGCAGGCGAGTCTGAGAAAATGGAGACGTATGAGACAAACGAGACGGTTTATTTCAAGACCAAGGGGAGGAGGAGGAGGATTAAAGACAACACGGTTCACTTAAGCAGAATATTGCTGGCAAACGGCCCATGCAGGCGTCTGTCATTCTTAGCGCAGCGAATAAACTGCTTTTCCCGCTGATTTACAAGAAGATCCTTCGCTGCGCTCAGGATGACAGGCAAATCTGCGGCAGCGGAATGACGCGCTGAGTTTAAGTGAACATTAAAGAGGCCTAATGTTCAGGTTTGCCCGGCGGACGGGCAGCCACGCTCAGCGGTTTTCTGGCAGTGGGCTTGTCGTTACCCCGAAAAGCAGCTCACGGTCAATCACTAAACGGCACTAAATGGCACTAAACGTGAAAGGCGATTGACCGGGCTACCCGCGGCGGTCTTTATCGAAATCCAAATGCCGCAGAGTTTCAACCCCAAAACTGTGCGCTGCTTGCCCATCCCCGCTGCTGAGACAGCCACCCGCGGCGCTTCACAGGTTTGATTACAACCGCGGAGTTAAAAGACAAACCACGCTACCTGCTGATCGTAGAAGTGTCTTCTTCCCCCGTCCATGGTGGCTGGCAGTTGCCCAAGCCATGCCTCAATTGATATATTCCTAGCACTCAATCGAACGCGAACTGAGTGATCAACCGCTATGAAGAAAGCACAAAATGGACGCAAGAAAGACCGGCGGCGGTTCCTGAAGACCGTGGCACTGGGCGCGGGCGCCGCAGCGTTGCCCGGTGGACGGCCGGGCAGGGCGGCCGCGGAAGGCGGGGCCGGGGCGCCGGCGCGCGCGTCCGGGAAGCCTATTGAATACCCGCGCAAGTTCAGCGGGGGCGCGCGAAAGATGATTTCATTTCCCCTGGGCGGCGTGGGCGCCGGGAGCATTGGCCTGGGCGGACGAGGGCAATTGCAGGAATGGTGGATCTTCAACCGGCCGGATAAAGGCAACGCGCCGGCTTATGCGTTCCCCTCCATCTGGGTTCAATCGGGAAACGGGAAGCCCGTGGCGCGCGTGCTTGAGGCGCGCATTCTTCCTCCCTACGAAGGCGCTTCGGGGCTTGGCTCCAACAACGCGCCGGGGCTGCCGCGCCTTCGATCCTCCACCTTCACGGGCGAATTTCCGCTGGCGCGAGTAGATTTTGAAGACCCTGAGTTGGGCGTGATGGTGAGCCTCGAGGCGTTCTCCCCGTTCATCCCGCTCGATCCAGATGATTCCGGCTTGCCGGTTGCTGTACTGCGCTATCGCGTGGCGAATCCGGGCGCTTCGAAGGCGAAAGTTTCTATCGCTTTCTCCGTCGATAATCCGGTAGGAAAAGAAGGCCACAATGGAGTCAATTTTACCGGCAGTTATGGAAGGACCAACGAGAGCCGGAAGAGTGGCGATCTCCAGGGCTTGCTGATGAGCAACCCTTTTCTCGGGGCCTCTGACCCCTCGGCGGGTTCGTTTGTTCTGGCTGTGCTGGGAGCGGGCGATGGCAGGCTGACCACGTGGCGCGGCTGGCCTAGCGGCCGCTGGTGGGAAAGCCCACTATTGTTCTGGGATGATTTTTCGGCTGACGGCGAGCTTGGACCTGAAACCGCTCCGCGAACCGCTGTGGGCGCGCTGTGTCTGCAACGGGAGATTCCTCCAGGTCAAGACGGCGAATTCACGTTTCTCCTGGCCTGGCATTTTCCCAATCGCACCCCGGCGCGATGCGGCTGGTCGGCGCCGAAAGGTCACGAAAATGACCTGATTGGCAACCACTATTGCAGCCGCTTCGCGGGCGCCTGGGAGGCGGCGGAATATTCCGCGCAGCATTTGCCGCGCCTGGAAAACCTTACGCGGCAGTTTGCCCGGTCGATGCGGGAAACAACCTTGCCTGGCGCGCTGAAAGACGCGGCTTCGGCCAATCTTTCCACCCTGGTGACGCCAACCTGCTTCCGCACGCTGGACGGCTCGTTCCACGGATTCGAAGGCTTGAACGATCACGCCGGATGCTGCTTTGGAAATTGTACTCACGTTTACGCCTATGAAGCGGCGATTGAACATGTCTTCCCTCAGCTTTCGCATTCGTTGCGCGAGCAGCAGTTCGGCTTTCTCACCAATGGCGAGGGGCTGATGGACTACCGCGAGCTGCTGCCTTACGGGATGGAAAATTTTGGCGTGGCGGCGGCGGACGGCCAGATGGCGTGCCTGATGAAGCTCTACCTCGATTGGCGGCTCTCGGGAGATACGGAGTGGCTTCGCCGGCTCTGGCCCACGGCGAAACGCGCGCTGGAGTTTGCCTGGATTCCGGGCGGCTGGGACGCCAACCGCGACGGCGTCATGGAAGGCGCGCAGCATAACACTTACGACGTGGAATTCATCGGGCCGAATCCATTGTGCGGAATCTGGTATCTGGGCGGACTGCGCGCGGGGGAGGAGATGGCCAAGGCGGTTGGCGATGGCGAGGCGGCCCGGCAGTACCGGAAGCTTTTCGAGCGCGGCAGCGCCTGGATCGACACCAACCTTTTTAACGGCGAGTACTACATTCAGAAAACCGGGGCCATTCCGGCAAACCAGATTGCGAAGGGGTTGATGGAGGGCGCGGGAGCGCCGGACACCGAGCATCCTACGTTTCAAATGGGCGAGGGCTGCCTGGTAGATCAGATGGTGGGGCAGTATTTCGCTCAAGTGGCGGGACTCGGGTTGCTTCTCGATCCTGACAATATCAGAAAAACCTTGCGGTCGATTTACAAGTACAACTACAAGCGAACGCTGGATAATCACGAATGCGTGATGAGAACTTTTGCGCTGAATGACGAAGCGGCGCTGGTGATTTGTGACTATCCGCGCGGGCAGCGGCCTAAGACGCCTTTTCCCTATTTTGAGGAGGTGATGACGGGGTTTGAGTATTCCGCCGCAATCTTGATGCTTTATATGGACATGATTCCGCAAGGCGTGGAGCTGATTGCCAACATCCGCCGGCGGTACGACGGCGAGCGGCGCAATCCCTGGGATGAAGCGGAGTGCGGTTATCATTATGCGCGGCCGATGGCCAGTTGGGCGGCGCTGCTGGCGCTCAGCGGCTTTCGATACAACGGTCCCGAAAAAAGAATTGAGGCGAAGCCGCCCGCCGGGCCCAATGGGCCTGCTGAATTGGTTGGCTCCGGTCATTTCGCTTCATTCTGGTCTGCGGCGAGCGGGTGGGGATGGTTCGGGATTCAACCGCAACCAGCGCGCTTCACGCTAGATGTCGAGTATGGCAGCCTGGCGGTGCAGTCGGTGGCTCTCAGGGCGGCCGGGATGGCTCGACCGGCTGCGCGCTCTCCGCTGGTGAAGCTTGGGCCCGTTTCCATCAAGGCAACAGCGCGGCATAACGAAAACGAAATTATCTTTGAATTTTCGGAGGTGGTCACGGCGCGGACTGGCGAGCGGTTGGTTATTTCCTTCTAGTGTTGCGTTTTTCAAATACGTTTACTTGGTGCGCCGCCCTTTAGCCTGGATTATTCACGAAATTCGGTTTGAGCGTCAGGGGGGCACGATTTTAACCCCGCCCTCCTGGCCATCGCATTAAATTCATGAATAATCCGCTCTGGCCATTTTCGCTCATCGAGGAAGC
>JBOGJY010000421.1:0-13306 GCA_050745325.1 Terriglobia bacterium | reverse complement strand
GCCTTGTCACACCGAGTCTAAAACCCACGGTCACGAACGCCAAACCTGAGATTATTCACGAAATTCGATTTGAGCGTCAGGGGGCGCGGTTTTAACCCGACACAGTTCACTTAAGCAGAATATTGCTGGGGAACGACCCATGCGGGCGTCTGTCATTCTGAGCGCAGCGAAGGATCTGCTTTTCCCACTGATTTACAAACAGATCCTTCGCTGCGCTCAGGATGACAGGCAAATTTACGGCAGCGGAATGACGCGTTGAGCTTAAGTGAACAGGGTTGCACTTAACCATCGTTCGTGGGCCAAGAGAATTTCCTGGATTTGGACGAATTACAAGCCATGCCACCGGGGCTTGCGTTTTTCGAGAAATGCGCTGAGCCCTTCGTGGAAATCCTGAGTGGCGCGAATCCGCGCACTGGCCTCGATTCCCATTTCCAACTCACGGTCGAGCTCCTCTTGAAAGAAATCGCAAATCAGCCGTTTGGTATAGAGGAGGCTGGTGGGGCTTAGGGCGATGAACCCGGCGGCTATTTCCCGCGCCCGGTCCAGCAATTTCCCGCTAGCCACGACTTCGTTCACCAGGCCCATCCGCTGCGCTTCCGCCGCTTCGATAATCCGGCCTGTCAGGAGCAGGTCGCGCGCCCGCTTTTCTCCGATCTGACGGATCAGGAAAGCGGTGACGAACGCCGGCATGAACCCAACACGCACTTCGGTGTAGCCGAACTTTGCCTCCGGGGCGGCCAGCGTGAGATCCGCGAGCGTGGCGATGCCGCAGCCTCCGGCAACCGCGTGGCCGTTGACCGCGGCGATCAGGGGTTTGGGGAACCTATAAATGTGACGGAAGAAATCAGCAATGCGTTTTGAGTCGGCAAGCGCTTCCGGATCAGGTCCAGCATCCTTGCGCGGCGCTGACGGCGCCGAACTCATTTGTTTGAGCACGGAGAGGTCCATCCCGGCGCAAAACGCTTTTCCCGCTCCCGTCACGATGAGCGCGCGCGCGGGCCCGTCCCCGACATCGTTCAGCGCGGAGTGAAGCTCGTCCATCATTTCGTGCGTGAGCGCATTCAGCTTTTCGGGACGGTTCAGCGTGAGCAAGGCAATCTCACGCTCGCGCTCGAGCGTCAGTGTGTTGTATGCCATGTCAATGGCCTTTTGATGTGGACAAATTTGAAATTACAAATTTGAAATTGCAAAGTGTCTTAAGTGTACATTTTTCGCAGCGCCTTGGTGGCCTCAACGGCGGAGAGCATGGCCCAGGGTTCAATGCTGGTCACAGCGCCTTTTGCCGCGAGCGTTGGAATCACCACTTCGGTGGGGATGTTGCCGACGAGATCATCGCCGGCAAAAGGGCATCCGCCAAGGCCGGTGAGCGCGCCGTCGAAGCGCCTACAGCCCGCTTCGTAAGCAGCCAAAACCTTTTCCGCTGCGGTCTCGGGACGGCTGTGCAAGTGGATACCCAGTTCAACTCCCTCCGCGGCCGGCCGGACCTGCCGGTACACATTCGCCACTGTTTCTGGGGTCGCTATGCCCACGGTATCGGCGAGTGAGATGGCTTTCACCCCTGTGTTCTTTAACCACTCAACCGTCTCCCCTGTCACCTCTGTGCTCCATGGCTCGCCAAACGAGTTGCCAAAAGCCATGGAAATGTAGACAACCAGATTCACGCCCCGGGCGGGAGCAGCTTGGTGGATTTTCCTGACCAACTCCCGCGATTCTGACTGAGACATGTTGGCATTCTGGCGCCGGAAATTGGCGGAGACGGAGTAAGGATAGCCTAGCGTCGTGACGCCGGGCGCGTCGAGCGCGCGCGAGAGACCCTCAGCGTTCACGATGATGCCGATGATCTCAGCGCCCTCAACACTCTCAACTCCCTGTGGGTTGTCATCCGGTGGCGCCGAAGGGCGGTCGTGTCCATTGCTGCGCGGCGCGGGCGGGGCCAGCACTCCCGCTGCCCCGAGCTCGGCGAGAACGTTCTCACTGTCCGCCATTTGCGGAACGTGTTTGGGAGAGACGAAGCTGACAGCATCAATGTGTTTGAATCCGAATTCAATGAGCTTGCGAAGATACGCCACCTTGGCTCCGGTGGGGATGACTTTTTGCAGACCTTGCCACGCGTCGCGCGGGCACTCGATGATTTTGACGGTTTCCATGCAATCCTCTGTGATAACTAATAGGTGACTTCATTGCCATACTTTTGAGATCGGTAAATTGCTGCATGGAATGAAATCACCTGGTTTGGTATGATTTGCAGGTCTCTTTCCTTTGACCTTTAACTTCCGACCTTGACTTATTTACGTTTGCAGCACGCCGGTCTTGAACTCGGGCACGTGCGGATTTAGCGCGGCGGCTTCGAGGGCCCAGATTAACGCCTCGCGGGTTTCCGCCGGATCAATGATGGCGTCTACCCAGAGCCGCGCCGCCCCGTAGCGCGGATCGGTCTGGCGCTCGTAAGTGGAGCGAACGGATTCAAACAGCTCTCTCTTTTCGTCTTCGTTGAGGTTTTTACCCTCGCGCTCGAGCTGCCGGATGCGGATTTCAACCAGGGTTGAGGCTGCCGAGGCGCCGCTCATCACCGCGTAGCGCGCGGTGGGCCAGGCAAATATAAATCGCGGGTCATACGCCTTGCCGCACATGGCGTAGTGGCCTGCGCCGAAGCTGCCGCCACAGATCACCGTGATCTTCGGCACCACGCTGTTAGAAACCGTATTCACCATTTTGGCCCCGGCGCGGATGATGCCGCTCCATTCCGCTTCCTTGCCCACCATGAACCCATTCACGTCGTGCAGGAAAACGAGCGGAACGAGATTCTGATTGCAGTCCATGATGAAGCGGGCAGCCTTTTCCGCCGACGCGGTGTAAATCACCCCTCCGAATTCCATCCTTTTCTGGCCGGTCCCGGGCGCGACCGTCTGCGCGTGTTTCTTCTGGTTAGCCACAATGCCCACCGCCCAGCCCCCGATGCGCGCGTAGCCGCAAAGAATGGTTTCGCCGCATTCGGCGCGATATTCCTCAAAATCCGAGCCATCGGTAATGCGGGCGACGATCTCCCGCATGTCGTACTGGCGGTCTTGCGAGTAAATGCCGTAGATTTCTTCAGCGGAGTAAGCGGGCGGCTCTGCGGGCTCCCGGCTGAACGGCGCCGCCGGGCGCTCGCCCATCTTATCAATCAGGGCGCGAATGCGGCCGATGCAGCGTTCGTCATCCGGCTCGCGGAAATCAACCGTCCCGCTGATTTGCGCGTGCATTTTGGCTCCGCCCAGTTCTTCCGCCGAAGTCCGCTGGCCGATCGCCGCTTGCACAAGAGCGGGACCCGCAAGGAAAAGTCCGCTTCCCTCGGTCATTAAAATATGGTCGCACATTACCGGAAGATAGGCGCCCCCAGCCACACACATCCCCATGATGGCGGTGATTTGCGGAATACCCTTTGCGCTCATCACCGCGTTGTTGCGGAAAACGCGGCCGAAATCGTCCGTATCCGGGAAGACGTCTTCCTGAAGAGGCAGAAAAATACCGGAGGAATCCACCAGATAGATCGTAGGGATGTGGTTCTCTAGAGCCATATTCTGCGCGCGGATCACCTTCTTGGCCGTGAGGGGGAAGAACGCGCCCGCCTTGACCGTCGCATCGTTGGCGATGATCATCAGGAGCCGGTCGTGGACGCGCCCAAGTCCGGTGATGACTCCGGCCGCCGGCGCGCCGCCCCACTCTTCATACATCCCATGCGCCGCGTAAATCCCCAGCTCAAAGAACTCGGACTCCGGGTCAATTAATTGGGTAATCCGCTCCCTGGCGGTCAGGCGTTTTTTCTTGTGCTGCGACTGGATGGCCCGTTCACCGCCGCCTTCACGCAATGTTTCTTCTTGGTTCTTAATCTCGAGCATGAGATCCGCCATGGTGCGGGCGTTTTTTTCGAATTCTCGTGACTTCGGATCAATTTGAGTTAAAAGCATTGGCAATGGAGCGTCCTCAAGGCTCAATGAGCAGTCCCTATTGTGGTCGAATGTCCCGTGTTCAGTATACGATACGACGGGAGAAGGCAAGACGTAAGGGGCACGAAAAGTATTCTTATCCTGCTTCCCGTTACTTGCCTGATTTGCCAGGCTGGCCAGACTGGCCAGATGAGCCCTGTTGGCTAGCCGCCGATGGCAAGTACGATTCGAAATCTTCGAGGATGGCGCGCGCAACGGTTAAGGGCTTAGGGTCGCGGCGGCCACCGCGCCGGTTGTAGTCCGCCTGCACGCCGGCCCAGCGGACGTAAAGCTTGGTATGAATCTGAACCAAATCAGAGTCGATGATTTCCTCACCCGGTTGGAAATTCAGCTCGCAGGCAAAAATCCGGTCAGGTTTCTGGGGGCTATAAAGCGGGATGCCGTATTTACGGCAGATCATCGGGCGATGATCGTAGATTGAGCACGCGCCATCTTCGAGCGCAGGGCAGGGAAGGCGCAACCCAGGCGGCGGCAACGCCCCCCAAGCGTCGGGAACATTGCGGTTGGCCAGTAGCTTTTCACGCTGAGTGAGATATTCGCGGGCGCGCGCCCCAAGTTCCGACTGGCGGTTTTGAGGGAGTTTCTTGACGGCGGAAGAAATATAGGCTGCTTCCACTTCTGTAATTTGAAACATTTGGCTGCAACAATCGCAGCAACCCTTGCCGCAATGGATCTTCGCTCCGTGCAGCTTTCGGCTCCGAGTAAATTCCTCTTCCCATCCGGCTGCCATCAGAAGGAATTCGTCATATTCATTCATTTCTAACCTTCCTCACTATCTGCGCCGATCTATAGGATAGCGAATTATCAGCTCTCGCGGGCGGTTGGAGGACGTTAGGCAACAAGCGCATTCTTCCGGCCACAAATGGGGCAATTAATAGATGCGAGCTTTCGGTTGAGGCTTCGTTCGCCACCCCTCTATTTTCTATGATTTAGCGCAAAACAATAAATTATTCAATAAGGTACTTGACAAATAAGTAAATAACTAGTAGAAACAATAACGATCTTCATTATAGTCATGGTTAATTGATCTTAATAGTTTCTGAGGCGGCCGCATAAGGCTTTGATGATCGGAGAAAGGTCGCGGGGGATGACACAGTTCCGTGAGGTCATGAACGTTCGTGAGGCGTCCCTGTACCTGGGCGTATCGAAAGAGACGCTTTACAAGTATCTGACCGAGCGGAGTATTCCCGCATTCAAGCTAGGCAGCCGGTGGAGACTGAAGAAGAACGTGCTGGACCGTTGGATGGAAAAGCAAAGCTGGCGTCAACCGGGCCGTCACACGGCGCGCCGTCCGTCATCCATCCGTTCGTGAGGCGCTAAATGTTTGCATCCTTGAGAAAGAAGGCGACGGGGCTGGTCGGGCTGGACATCGGGTCGAGCTCAGTGAAGGCCGTCGAGCTGCGGCAAAAGAGCGACGGTTACGAGCTTGTGAGTCTGGCGCTGGATCGCCTCAGCCAGGACACCATCGTGGATGGGGCCATTATGGATTCGCTCTCCGTGTCGGCGGCAATTGAAAAGATCTTCACGGAGAACAAAATTGCGTCTGCGAGAGTCGCAACGTCGGTTTCAGGCAACTCGGTGATCGTGAAACGGCTGACTGTGAATGCGACCACCCAGGAAGAACTGGAAGCCGCGGTACAGCGCGAAGCGATGCAAAGCATTCGTTTTGACCTGGGCGAGGTGAATATAAACTACTACGTGCTTGGTCCGGCTGCGGCGGCCACGGGGATGGAGGTGCTTCTGCTCGCTGTAAAGCGCGAGAAGATGCAAAGCCACGCGAACGTCTTAAGCCAGGCCAATAAGACGCCGGTAGTGCTCGATATCGACGCCTTCGCATTGCAGAACGCGTTTGAACTCAACTACGAACCCCCGCCGGATCAGACGATTGCGCTGCTCAACATCGGCGCGAGCATCATGAATATCAACATCACGCGCGGGGGAATGCCTCTGTTCACGCGCGATGTCTCGGTGGGCGGAAATCAATACACGGATATTCTTCAAAAGGAGCTCAATCTGAGCTTCGAAGACGCTGAAAAACTGAAGATGGGCCACAGTCTTACACAGGTGCTCCCGGAAGCTGAGGCGCCCCACCTGCGTTCCATCTCTGAACTGCTCCTGCTTGAAATCCAGAAAACGTTTGATTACTTCCGCCAGACGACTTCTTCTGATCCCATTCAGGCCATCTATCTGGCGGGAGGAACGGCGCGAGTTAAAGGCTTGCCGGACTTGCTCAAGGCGGAGTTCAGCGTGCCGGTTGAGATCATCGACCCGTTCCGGAAGATTCATGTGAATCCCGGAAAGTTTGACCCTTCGTTCCTAAGCGACGCCGCCCCGCGCATGACGGTAGCCGTGGGCCTGGCGCTGAGAGGATTTGACGCCGCATGATCCGCATCAACCTCATCCAAGCTCCCGAAAGGGAGGCCTTTGCGAAATCCGCCGAGCCCGAAGGGCTGCGGGACAAAAAGGAATTCTTTCCTCTGCTTGCCTTGGTGGTTTGCTTTGCGGTGGTGGGGTCGATTTATTGGGTGTCAAGCCATCGCATTGAAACTCTGAACCAGCAACTGGGGGTCGAGCAGCAGGAAGCGGCGCGTTTGGCGGCAGTGG
This sequence comes from Terriglobia bacterium, assembly GCA_050745325.1. Lineage (GTDB taxonomy): Bacteria > Acidobacteriota > Terriglobia > UBA7540 > UBA7540 > RH2-MAG17b. The sequence goes on along the minus strand of JBOGJY010000421.1, from coordinate 6,716 downwards.
AGGCGCAAAACAAGCGTTACGAAGCGCAGCTCTCTGAGATTAACCAGCACATCAACGTCATCCGGACCTTAGAAAAAAGCCGCACCGGGCCGCGCGATTTTATGACTTTGCTGGGTGGCGCGGCGGACCGGGTGAGCGGCGTCTACCTGATCTCCGTCAACGCCCAAAGTGACCACATCACCATCCACGGGCAATCCGATAATGCGGATGCTCTGTCTAACTTCATCGCTGCTCTCCAGAGCGTCGGTTCTTTTAGCGATGTGGAGTTACAGCAAGTTTTTGAAGATGACCAAAGCACGAGGGTCAGCTTCAAATTTGACCTGGATTGCTTCTACAAACCTCCTGTAGAAATGGCCGCCTCGACCCTGCCGGCGCCCCCCTCTGGCAGCTCGGGGCGGCCGCCCGGTCGATAATTGCGCAAAGAGTAACATTATGGCCTCAAAGAAATTCAGCGACCTCGCTCCGAAGCAACAGGGCCTGATTCTGGCGCTGCTGCCCGTGGTTCTAGCTTTCGTGGTGTTCTATAACTTTGTGTCGCCTCTCAGCAAGCAGGCCTCACAGCTTAAGGCGGAGGTCGCGGCGCTGCATCAGCAGAATATGAGAGGGCGAATGCTTGAGGCCCAGCATACGCTGCTACAAAAGAAAATCGCGCAGGCCCAAAACGATCTGGCCGCGCTGCGCGAAATCGTTCCCGACGAGCCCGCTGACGACCGCTTTGTCACCATGCTTTATAACACCGCGCAGGCTTCTTCCGTGCACATCCGTGTGCTGCAGGCTTCGCCAGCGGTAAGGCAAACTTATTTTACCGGGATGCCATTTCAGGTGCATTTGGACGGCACGTACTACGGCATGTTGGACTTCTTTGCGCGTCTGGCCGGCAGCCAGAGAATCGTGAATGTGGCAGGGCTTTCGCTGTCTTCGCCAGCGTCTTCTAGCGGCGGAAAGGGAGCGTATAAGCCCGGACCGCAGGAGACGTTAGCCGCCAATTGCTTGTTGACCACGTTTTACAACAACCCGTCACCGGCTCCCTTACCAGGGAAGCCGCGTCGATAGCTGGCAGGTGCGCCATGAGGAACCGATTGTTTGGACGCGAACTGGCATTTGGACCGGCGCTATGCGCGCTGGGCTTGGCATTAGGCCTGGCTTGTTGGACCTCTGCGGCCCAGTCAGCGCAACGGTCTGCGGCTTCACCGGAACGCCAAGGCGAGCGTGGGGGCCGGGCAACAAGCTCGAGCGGGCATTACCCTATGCTGAATTCCGGAGCATCGGCCAAAGACGACCCCGCCGTCCGCGCGGACGCTTCGCAATTGGTGAGCCGCCGCGATCCGTTTAAGCTTCCTCCGCCGCCCACAGACAACATGGGAGACATGGCGCTTTCTTCGCATCGTCCTCCTGGGCCTCGCGGCCTGGTTGTTAGCGATCTCAAGCTGGGCGGCATCGTATCTGAGAATTCCGGTCATGACATGATCGCGGTCGTCACCAACAACACCGGCCGCGCCTACTTCCTGCGCGCGAACGAGCAACTCTTCGACGGCAGCGTGACGAAGATCACTCCGCAGGCGGTTTATTTTGTGGAGACGGTTCGTGACCGCAAGGGGCAGGAGAGTGTCCAGCCGGTTGTGAAGTGGCTGAATCCGAAACCGGGAGACGCACAATGAAAGGTAAATTGACTCCGGCGCTGCTGTTGATCGCGAGCTTTCTTCTGGCGGCCGTGTTTGCGCCGGTGGGGCAGCGCGCTGCCACAACTCGTTTGGCGGCCCTTCGGTCCGTGGCCGTCCCTTCTGCGCGCCCGGCCAACGAAGTCCTTCTGCGTATCGAAGGCTCCTATAGCTATCATTTGGTTGCCGGGGCAAACCACGAGGCCTTGATCGACCTTAGCAATGTTCGCATGGACCTCCCGGCCGAAAACGCGGTGGAATGGAGCGGTTTGGCAACGGGCTACCACGTGGCGCCTTTCCAGGGCCCGGAGGACTCACAGCCGGTAAAGATGGCAGCCAGCCTGCGCGAGCCGGAGCCGGATTCTATTCATCGAGACGCGGCTGGGTTGCGCTTGGGGTTCGGAGGCAGTCCCTTTGGACAAGCTGTAGCCGCCCAGGCTGCAATCGTTCCAGTTTCTCTGCCCGTCGCAACTGGCGTGGTGGCGTCCCCGGATGTCAGCGTGGTTGCGCCGGGGCGGATGGCGCAGGTCACGCACGTCTCGATCCTTCCGAGTGAAGACGGTGGAACTATTGTTGATGTCGGCACCACCGGGCCGGTCGAGTTCAAGCCTTTCCGGCTAAAGAATCCTGTGCGGCTGGTGGTGGATCTGCAGAAGACCGCGACAGCCCACGCCCAGGAAGTGACCGCTCCCAGCGCGGGCGTCCTGAAGGATATCCGCGTTTCCCAGTTTAGTGTTCAGCCTTCGATGGTCACGCGTGTGGTGGCTGACCTCTCCGAAAATACGCCTTCAAGCGTCGAAGCGGAGCCGCACGGCGTGCGTATCCAATTTCAGGGGAAGGCGCCGGATGGAAAAGCGGGTCACGCAGCGTCAGCCGCGCAGACTGTTCCTGCCCAGGCAGCAGCGCGGGAGCGCCTCGAAGCCAGGCAAATGAAAACTCCCGTAATCCTGCGGCCTTTGAAAACTGTCGCTCCGGCTCGGGAGCTTGTGGATTTATCCCGGCCGGTTAAGGTTGACTGGGACGCGATGAAGCCCGCTGGGGCTGCCGCTGCTCCGGCCCAAGAACCAAAGCGTTCTACGCAATCGGAAGCGGTGAAGCCTCCCGAACCGGCGGTTTGGAATCCCCGTTCCGGGGCGGCCGTGGCTGAAGCGGGGTCTCTGCCTCCACAGGTACAAGAAGCCCTTCACGCGGCTCAAATTGTTGCGGGCGCGAGTCAAACACCGCAACAGCCTCTTGAGAGCACTATCCTCTCCACTCCGTCTGTGCAGCAAGCGGCGCCGGTATACACCGGAAAGTTGATTTCGCTTGATCTGAAGGACGTTGACATCCGTGACTTCTTCCGCTTGGTACACCAAGTCAGCGGTTTGAACATCGTTGTGGATTCGGGCATTTCGGGCCGGGTGACCCTGGTGCTGGATGATGTGCCGTGGGATCAAGCTCTGGATCTGGTGCTCAAGAATAATGATCTGGGAAAGGTATTTGAGGGGAATGTTCTGCGAATTGCGAAGGTGCAGACTCTAACCGCCGAAGCGGATTCGCAGACCACCCTTCGGGCGGCGAAGCTGCAGTCCGAGCCGCTCGTCACCATCTTCAGGCGCCTCAAGTACGCTCACGCGTCGGACCAGAAGCCATCAATGTCTAGTGGCGGCATGGGAGGAGCCGGCGGTGGCGGTGGTGGTGGTGGCATGGGCGGTAGTATGACGTCTATTCCGGGAATCGCCACGATCCTCAAGGGCTTTCAGAAAGGGACGGTCCTTAGCGACCGGGGAAGTATTGTGGAGGACCCGCGCGATAACGCGATTATTATTACCGACGTTCCCTCTCAAATTCCGGTGATCGAATCGGTCATCAATAAGCTCGATACCAAAGCCAAGCAGGTTTCGATTCAGGTCAGGGTGATCCTGGCCAATGCGAACTTCAGCCGCACGCTTTCAACCGTGCTCGGCACAGCCTTCCGCAACGGATCGGGAACAACCTCAACCGCAGCCGGTACGGGCTCGGGCATCACTGGAACGGCCTCTCTGCCGTCGCCATTGCCGCCCCTCAGCGCAGTCACGCAGCCAGGCTCGGTCAGCGCAAGCGGATTTGGGGCATTCGCCATCTCGAACGCCGGAGCGCGGTACGCAATCAACGCGGCTATTTCCGCCGCCGAAGAGCATGACCAGGCGCGGACCATATCCCGTCCGACGATTGTTACCCAGGATAACGTGCTGGGTGAAGTGCAGCAGGGCGTCCAGGTCCCCATTCAGACTGATATTAATAACACGATCGCAGTCCAGTATGTGAACGCCACCCTGATGCTTTCCGTCACCCCCCAGGTGACGGTGGATAACAAGGTGTTCCTGAATATTTACGTCAACAACGCCTCCATTGGCTCCTTCAGCACGCTCAGCGGCCCCTCCATTAACACTCAAGAAGCTACGACGCAAGTGCTGGTTCCCGATGGCGGAACGGTTGTCTTCGGCGGCATCACCGTGACCACACGCGGCCGCTCCGCCAACTACATTCCGCTGCTCGGCAGCATTCCCGTGATTGGCAATCTCTTTAAATCCAGCCAAGTAAATGACCAGAATCAAGAGTTGCTCTTCTTCGTCACACCGATAGTTTTGCCAGGGTAGGAAACTGGAGCCGGAATTGTTGAAGTATTGAGCGAGAAACCTGTTTCTGCGCGCCTTCCCTGAAAGGTTCGGCAAACACCCCTCACCCGGCTCGCTCCACTCGCCACCCTCTCCCACAGGGAGAGGGTGGAAATAGTCAAAGGGGACAACAACCCTCTCCCTGTGGGAGAGGGGGGACCGCAAAGCGGTGGGTGAGGGCTTTTACTGATGCTTTGCGGGTGTCCCAAAGCGACATCACCACTCGTTAGGGTTTTTTGGTGGATTTCAAACTGTCTTCGACATAGCGCCTGAAGGCTTCTGCGGTAGCTCGCGTCAGCCTGCCGGACGCCGCATATTTCCATTGCCCGCCAATCTCATGCACCCCTCCAACTTCGCGCGTCGTTGAACTGATAAATACCTCTTCAGCACGATCAAGGGAGGCGATTGTCAGTTCTTTTTCCACGATGGGAATCCCGGCGCTAGGTCCAATCCTGAGCAGGATTTCCCTGGTGACTCCGGAGAGGCATCCCGAGGCAAGCGGAGGCGTCGAGACGACGCCTAATTCGACCAGGAAAATGTTGGCGGACGTGCATTCGGTAAGCTGTCCGTGTTCGTTGAGAAGCAGGGCATCGTCGTACCCCTCCGCTTTTACCCTTTCCATGATGCTGGAATTCAAGGCCCAGGAGAGCATCTTCGCGCCCGCCAAAACGCCCGCCGAAAACACCGCGTCCGGTTGAATCTGGAGCCGGTAGGACTCAGGCCACGAAGGAAGGCTCTGAGTGAAAATGAGCAGATCTACTGGCGGCCATTCTCCGGGATACGCCCACGAGCCGCCCGTGTTGCGAACGAAACTGACCCGCGCCATGCCTTCCTCGCGCTGATTCCGCCGCGCGAGATCAACAATCAAATTCAGAACATCCGAAGGCTCAGTGCCAAGGTTGACTCTGAGCCGCGCCGCGTCGCGGGCCATTCGCTCCCAGTGGCGTTGGAACTCGAAGGGCGCGCCGCGATACAGGCGCAGAGTGGTAAACACGCCCCAGCCGAGCAGCAGTCCGGCCTGTCCGGGTGAGAGATGCGCCTGATCCAATGAAATGATTTTCTGATTGTGAGCGATTAAGTTGTCTATCATGGTGTTGAGTAAGCCCTGGTGAACACACCCTGGCGTTCCTGACCCTACCGGCAACGACCGGCAATCCATCGCCTCCCTGGGGAGGGCGCGGCGAAGCGGCGGGCGAAGTGGCCTTGTGCAACTTCTTCTTCAGATACGTTCGCAATAGAAGGGAAGTGTCTGAATCGTCTAAAAGGCTTTGATGACATTATCTGCTTGCGGACCCTTTTGGCCCTGCACGACCTCGAATTCCACGCTATCACCCTCTTGCAAGGATTTGTAGCCATCCATCTGAATCGCCGAATAATGAACGAAGACGTCCGGTCCGCTATCCTGGCCGATGAAGCCGTAACCCTTGGTGCTGTTGAACCACTTCACCTTACCTTGAACTTTTGCCACTTCCTGCCTCCTTGTTGGATTCAGAAAAATATTCACGGGATAGAGCGCGGCGCCCGTCTGAGGACGCCACCTCAGGCCGTCGTTTTCCGGCCTGCTCCGGCAAACATAAATAATATGGCGGCCGCGTTATGTCAAGAGGCTTGATTAAGAATTTTGCGGGTTGGGGCGCCAGGGATGATGAAGCGGGCTCGTAGCGCGGGCGTCTTGCCGGCCAAAGCTGCCCGGGACGGCGGCGCTACGGTGTAAGGTCACGTGCAAGATGCCACACTAGATTTCGCGGCGGCCTTCCATGGCTTTCAGCATAGTGACTTCGTCGGCGAACTCAAGCTCCGAGCCTACCGGAATGCCCATGGCGATGCGAGTGACTTTTATGCCGAGCGGTTTAATCAACCGGGAAAGATAGATTGCGGTGGCTTCGCCTTCCACATTGGGGTTGGTGGCGACGATGATTTCCCTCACTTGGCCGTCCTTCAGCCGTTCCATCAGGCTCTTAAGCTTTAGCTGATCGGGGCCTATGCCCTGGAGCGGTGAGAGCGCGCCGTGAAGGACGTGATAGAGTCCGCGGAATTCACGCATACGCTCGACCGCCGCCACGTTATACGGAGTCTCGACGGCGCAGATCACCGAACGGTCGCGCGTTGGGTCGGAGCAGATTTCGCACGGCTCCTGTTCTGTGAGATTATTGCAAATACCGCAAAGCCGGATCTTATCCTTGACCTCGATAATCGCCTGCGAGAGGCGCTCGGCCTGTTCGCGTCCCGCGCGTTCAATGTGGAAGGCAATCCGCTGCGCCGATTTCTGGCCGATGCCGGGGAGCCGTTTCAACTCGTCAATCAAGCGCGCCAGCGGCGCTGCGAATGTGCTCATGAAGAGAACCTTTGGCGATCCGCACGACGGGGCGGCGGGAAGAACACACTCAATTACTAGCGAGGCTTCGCACCAAACCAGCTAATA
>JBOGJY010000420.1:0-6593 GCA_050745325.1 Terriglobia bacterium | reverse complement strand
TACGGTACGGTAGAGGCGCTGCGCGGGATCAGCCTTGAAATCAATAAGGGCGAGGTGTTTGGCTTGCTCGGACCGAACGGAGCGGGCAAGACCACCACGATTGAGATTCTGGAGGGCCTGCGCCGGGCGGACAGCGGCACGGTGCAGGTTTGCGGTTTCGATCCGGCGCGCGAGGCATCCGGACTCAAGCAGCGCATCGGCGCTCAGCTTCAATCCACGATTCTCCCCGACAAGATTCGAGTGGAAGAGGCGCTCAGGCTCTATGCCAGTTTTTACGAGCGTCCCGCGTCCGTGACGGCGCTGATCGAGCGCTTCGGCCTGGCGGAAAAGCGCCGCTCCTATTTTGAAAAACTCTCTGGCGGTCAGAAGCAGCGGCTGGCGCTGGCCCTCACCCTGGTGAACGACCCCGAGTTGGTGCTGCTCGATGAGCCTACGGCGGGGCTTGACGCTATGGTGCGCCGCGAAATTTACGATCTCGTTGAGCAATTGCGCGCCGATGGCCGCACGGTAATCCTGACGACTCACTATATTGAAGAAGCCGAGCGGCTGTGCGACCGCGTGGCCATTGTCAATGGCGGGCAGGTGATTGCCCTCGGAACACCCAAGGACCTCGTTCAAGGCTCAGGTCGCGGCGTGCGCGTGGAAGTGCGAACGTCAAAACCCGTCCCGATGGAGAAGTTCCGCCAGATCGATAGCGTCATAGAAGCCCGCGAGCAGGACGGCGCCTACGTGATGGATGCACAGGTGGTCGCCAAAGCAGTGGTATCGCTGGTGCGCCTTCTCGAAACGGAGCAAGCAGAGTTGCTCGACCTGCACATCGCGCGCCCCTCGCTCGAAGACGTGTTCGTCCAGATGACCGGAAGGAGGATCGACGACTAAATGGCCACCATCCGCATCGCCATGATGATTGTCAGGGTCGCCATGAGGACCAAGGCCGCGCTGTTCTTCACTTTCATCTTTCCGCTGATCTTCCTGTTTGCCTACGATGCCATCTTTGCGCGCGGAAACCCCAGCATTGCCGCGTATCTCTTTGGGCCGGTCATCACGCTCCAGATTTTGGGAAGTTCGTTTTTTGGCCTCGGCGTGCACTCGGTGATGGAGCGCGAGCGCGGCAGCCTCCGCCGCTACCGCCTGGCCCCAATCGGCCCGGGAACAATGGTCGCGAGCAACCTGCTGGCAAGCTATGCGCTCCTTTTGCCCACGGTGGCGCTGCTGGTCTTCTGCGCCATCGTGATTTTCCATATGCCGCTCACCATCAGCATTCTTGACCTCTGGATTCTGGTGACGGTGGGCATGTTTGCCTTCGCGGGCTTTGGACTCACGATTGCCAGCATAGCGAACACCATGCAAGAAGCTCAGATTTATAACCAGGTAGTCTGGTTCCCATTGCTTTTCCTGTCCGGCGCGACGTTCCCTCTGCCCATGCTTCCCCACTGGGTTCAGCGCGTGGCCACTTTTCTGCCTGCTACTTATTTGGTGGACACGTTTCAGGGCATCATGTCGCAGAGAGAGCGCATTTCTGCGCACGGCGCTGAGCTGGCGGCGCTTGTCGTTTCCGGAATCTTCGGCTTGCTTTTCGCCTGGAAGCTCTTCCGCTGGGAGAAAGACGAAAGCATCCAACGCTCGCGGAAACTGATGGCGCTGACCTTCATTGTCCCGTTCATCATCATGGGCGTGTGGATGAACGCGCGCTCGAACTTCGCCGCCTCCTGGTCAAAAACTTTCGCCATGGCTTCCGGGAAAATTAAGGCTGGAGCGCCGCACGCTTCGACGGCCCGCCTGGTGAGCGATTTCGACGATGGAACTTCCTCCACGCGTTTCGGCGCGGGCTGGGCCGTCTCAACCGATTCCGCGATGGGCGGCAAATCAACAGCGCAGATGAAAGTGGTCAGCGGCGGCGCCGGTGGAAGCAAAGGGTCTCTCCTGATCTCGGGCTCGCTCGCGGGTGGCAGCATGTTTCCCTGGGCGGGAGCGATGTTCTTTCCAGGCTCAAAGCCGTTTGATCCAGGCGATCTTTCTTCCCACAAAGAGATTAGCTTCTGGGCCAAAGGCGACGCGCGAAGTTATAGCGTCATGATGTTCTGCAAGAGTCTCGGCCCCATACCGGCCACCCTCTCATTTACGGCTGGGCCTTCCTGGAAGCAATATACTTTCGCGTTTTCGGAGTTTGGCGGTCTCAATCCGCATAGCCTCGAAGGCGTCCTGTTTTCCGCCGCTGGCGCTCCGGGCAAGTTCGCGCTCCAGATCGATGACGTAGAATTTCAGTAGCGTTAGACAATCGCAAGAAAGTAGTGCGAACCTGTTCGAAAAGGAAAAAGCATCACGCAGAGGCGCAAGGTTCCGCAAAGCAAATAGTTCTTCTTTGCGTTCCTTTGCGCCTTAGCGTCTTTGCGAGAGGCTTTTGATTTTTCACGGCTTCTGCGGTGAAGGCTTGGCTTGAAGAAATCGAAATCCGCCATGACGCTCGACCGGGTGCTTTCGCGCTTTGGTGTGGCTTCACGGAACGAGGCCCAGCAGGCCATCCAGCGCGGACGCCTTAAGGTGAACGGCCGGGTGATCCGCGAGCCGGGATTCTGGGTGCGGCCGGACGAGGACGCGATCCATCTCGACGGGCGGCGTTTGAAGCCCGCGCGCAAGATCTACCTGCTCTTTTACAAGCCCAAGGGCGTGATCACCAGCCACGGCGACCCGGCGGGCCGCAAGACGGTTTATGAATACCTCGGAGATACCGGAAAATGGCTGTTTCCCGTTGGCCGCCTGGATAAGGATACGTCTGGCCTGCTCCTCGTGACCAACGACACGGAGTTCGCCGATTTCGTCACCAGCCCCGCGTCCAGTGTCCCGAAGACCTATTGCGTCAAAGCCAGTGGGCTGAGTCCGGACGACGTGATTGCGAAACTCCAAGACGGCGTCGAGATGAAGCGCGGCGACTGGGCCCGTCCACTCAGCGTGCGAAGACTGGAAGACCGCGGCAAATACACGTGGCTCGAAATCGTGCTCACCGAGGGAAAAAACCGCGAGGTTCGCCGCATGATTGAGGCGGTTGGGTTCAAAACACTGAAGCTCGTGCGCACGGGCATCGGAGCGCTGACGCTCGCAGGGTTGGAAGTGGGTAAGTGGAGAACACTCAATCCGGCGGAAGTCAGCGGGTTGAGGCGAAAGCAACACCATTGTACGGCGTGACCCCTCACCCACCGCTTCGCGGTTCCCCCCTCTCCCCAAAAGGGAGAGGGCTATTGTCCTGTCGCCTTTTGTCGATTTCTTCCCCAAGGAGAGAGTCTTGTTATCGCGTTTTCTCTTCGCCTCTCTCTCGAACGAAGAAGGCTGTTATCCCCATTTTTTCTCATCCCTCTCCCGCCGGGAGAGGGTGGCCCGCATAGCGGGACGGGTGAGGGCGTTTCCCCCCAGGGTTAAAGCCGTGCCCTTCCAAACACTATTCAGCGCCCCAATTAGCCTTCGAACAAAGACTCTACAAACTCCTTCGCATTGAAGGGAAGAAGGTCGTCGATCTTCTCGCCGATTCCGGCGAACAATATGGGCAAGCCGAGTTCGCGCGCGATGGCCACCACCACGCCGCCCTTGGCGGTGCCGTCAAGCTTGGTCAGCACAATGCCGGTGGCGCCGGCGCGGTCGGTAAACTGGCGCGCCTGCTGGAGGCCGTTCTGGCCGGTCGTTGCGTCGATCACCAGCAGCACCTGATGGGGAGCCTCGGGCACTTCGCGCGCGGCGATGCGGCACATTTTTTCGAGCTCGGACATCAGATTGAACTTGGTGTGAAGGCGGCCCGCCGTATCGACAATCACCATGTCGTCTTTGCGTTTCTTCGCCGCCGCGAGTGAGTCGAAAATGACCGCGGAGGGGTCTGAGCCGGATTTCTGCTTGATGATCTCAATGCCCAGCCTGCCCGCCCAAATCTCCAGTTGCTCAATGGCCGCGGCGCGGAAGGTGTCCGCCGCGCAGAGCAGCGGACGGCGCCCTTGCTGCACGTAATAATTCGCAAGCTTCGCAATCGTGGTGGTCTTGCCCACTCCGTTGACGCCCACCATAAAGATAACTTCCGGATATCCAGCGGGCGGGCGCTTGGGCTGCAGCCGCTTGGAGTTGGGCGGGTTTTCGAGAGCCGAGAAAATCTCCTGTTCCACGGCTCCGCGCAATTGCTTCGCTTCCGTCAACTGGCGGCGGTCCATCTGGGCGCGAAGATGAGAAAGAATTTCCTGGGTCGTCTTCACGCCCAGATCGGCGGTAATCAGCGTGGTTTCGAGTTCGTCGAGAACCGCCGGATCGATTTTCTCTTTGCCCTCCACAATCACATCGATCCGCTCCACCAGTTGCGCCTTCGTGGAGGCAACGGCGTTTTTCAGGCGGTCAAACAGGCCGGTTTTCTTCTTCTCGGATGAGCCAAAGAGGGTTTGAACCATAAGATTGATTCTATCGTGAACTCACGGGCGCAGGAAGGGGCTGCCGCTCTCCCGGTATGGTCGTATGCCGCACCGTTTCTTCCCCGCCTAATGGATCCATGATTAGAAAATAATAATGTATCTCGTTTATCTCATTTGTCTCTTAGCGATGAGGTAAAATAGATAAGGTTTCGAGAGGGCTGAAGGAAGCGCCGTAGGGTCGAAAACGGAGCTTGATTCTATAATGGCGCTACAAGGCGGGTGTTCCCCAGATTAGAAGACGTCTGCCTTCATCGTGCGCCGGCGCCGGGGGACTTGGAGGCCGCCGCTGGGCTTATAACTTTGGAAACATGATGCAAATGATCGAAAAACAGAAAGCTAATCAGACAAAATGGATCCCACGGCGCGAGCGCACGTGGGGCAAACGGGGTAGAGTAAAATAAAAAAGGATTGTTTTACTTTTTTCAAGTCATTGAAAACAAAGAGTCGAAACCGGAACGAACCGGAACGAACCGGACTCTAATATTGGTAAAATCGCTGCAATCGACTGAATATGAAGGGGATAGCCGGATTGATCCGGTACAATGAGGCATGTTGCACAAAATAAAGGGGATTGCGGCTTGAGTCGGAAGTTTTCTCCGCTTTGAGGTCGAAAATCACCGTTTTCTCCGGTTTGGGCGCCGTTCGTGACCGGGCTAAAATCCAAAACACGGGGCTTTCCCGGTTCAGTCCATTCAGGTTTTGGGGCGTTTTGGCGTTTTTGGTGCGCCACGGGCAGGTTGTGCAGATGCCACAAGGTGGGCGGGGTTGGCCATGTCTGTGGATAATGACCTGTGTTAGGATGTAGCGGACTTATTTTCTGTTGAATGGAGAATACACATTCCTGAAACTCATAAACTGAAAGCCATTCCGCTCGGGGGCCTGGGCGAATTTGGAATGAATATGATGGCCTTCGAGTACGGCGATCATCTGATTGTCGTAGACTGCGGGGTGGTTTTCCCGGACGCGGAGCTGCCTGGCGTTGACGTCGTCATCCCCGACATCACCTACCTGCGGCAAAACCAGCGCCGCCTGCGCGCCATCCTGCTGACGCACGGCCACGAGGACCACATCGGCGCGCTGCCTTATGTTCTTGACGAGGTCAGCGCCCCCGTTTACGGAACCCCTTTCACCCTGGCGCTCGCGCGGGCGCGGCTGGATGAGCACGGCATGGCGGATTCGGTAGACCTGCGCGAAATGCTCCCCGGCGCGCCGTTCGACGTAGGCCCGTTCCACGTGGAATTCATTCATCTCACGCACAGCATCATCGATGCGGGCGCGCTGGCCATTACAACGCCGGTGGGCACAATCATTCACACGGGCGATTTCAAGCTGGACCCTACGCCCACGGACCAGCGCGTGAGCGACCTGCATACGCTCTCCAACTACGGGCAGAAGGGCGTGCTGGCGCTGTTTTCCGATTCCACCAACGTCGAGCGGCCCGGCATGACGCCTTCCGAGCGCGCCGTCCGCGAGCGGCTTTCCGAAGTGATGGCGGATGCCAAGGGGCGCGTGCTGATCTCGTGCTTCGCCACGTCGATGCACCGCCAGCAGATTGTGGCTGATCTTGCCTATGAGCACGGGCGGCGGCTGTGCTTCATCGGGCGCAGCATGTTTCAGAATTCGGAGATCGCCCAGAAAATGGGCCGGCTGCGGCTTGAGCCTGGTTTGGTTGTGCAGCCTCAGGACGTGCGCAAGCTGCCGCCCAATAAAGTGGCGCTGGTGGTTTCCGGCAGCCAGGGCGAGCCGATGTCCGCCATGGCGCGCATCGCCGTGGATAAGCACCGCTGGGTTAGCGCCGGGCCGGGGGATGAAGTGGTGCTCTCCGCCCGCGTCATTCCCGGCAATGAAAAGGCAATCTTCCGCATGATGGATCACCTCTACCGCCGCGGCGCGCGCGTGCACTATGACGACGGCAGCCATCCGCCCGTCCACGTCTCCGGCCACGGCAGCCAGGAAGAGTTGCGCTTGATGCTGAACCTGGTGCGGCCCACCTACTTCCTTCCGGTCCACGGCGAATACCGGCAGCGTGCGCGGCATCTCGCGCTGGCGAACGAGCTTGCGGCCGTTTCGGGAGAGTCTTTTCTGCTTGAAAACGGCGACGTGCTGGAGTTCGACGAACAGGGAGCGCGCCGCGTTGAGCGCGTCACCGTCGGC
>JBOGJY010000419.1:0-7165 GCA_050745325.1 Terriglobia bacterium | reverse complement strand
GCGCGACCGGATGATGAGCGGGGTCGCGCGCGGCCGCCAGAACGACGACTGGTCCAGCTTCGCGCGGTTGATCGCCGAAGAGGCGGGGTTATGAAACTTGGAAATTTGCCGGTTGGCGCGACGAATTGGTCCGAACTTCCGGTATCCGTGCAATCCGGGGGGAGTGGAACGGCAACTGCGCGAACGCGCCAATTGGGTGAGATCCGACTTCGCCTCGTCGATTATACCGCCAGTTACATTGGGGATTCCTGGTGTTCCAAAGGCCATATTGTGTTTATTGTCGCGGGCGCCCTTGTCATAGAACATCAGAATGGTCACAAGTATGCGCTCACGCCGGGCATGATTTATCACGTGGCTGATGGCAACGGATCACCGCATCGGGCACGCTCTGAGAGTGGGGCGACGATCTTCGTCATCGATTAAGTCTGCACCTCAGAAAGTGGTAGGCGAGAGTATTTCCGGTGCGGTTGTAACCGCGCCCTTCAGCGGAGGCGACGCTATGAAGGCGATTCGAGTTCACCAATTCGGCGGTCCTGAAATGATGAAGTTCGAGGATGTGCCAGACCTCCGGCCGGCGGCGGACGAGGTTGTGATGCGAGTGAAGGCGGCGGGCGTGAATCCGGTGGATACATATGTCCGCTCCGGGACATACGCCGTCAAGCCTTCGTTGCCTTACACGCCGGGCTCAGACGCGGCGGGCACGATTGAAGCTGTGGGCTCGGGCGCAAGCGGGTTCAAAGCCGGTGACCGGGTTTATATTGCGGGGAGTTCGAGCGGCGCCTACGCGGAGCTCGCGTTGTCAAAGTCAAACCTGGCGCACCCGCTGCCGGAGCGGGTCACGTTTGAGCAAGGCGCGGCGATTGGCGTGCCTTACGCCACCGCCCACCGCGCGCTTTTTCATTGCGGCCATGCTGAGCCGGGCGAGACAGTGCTGGTGCACGGCGCGACCGGCGGTGTAGGGATCGCCACCGTGCAGCTTGCGCGGGCCGCGGGTTTGCGCGTGATCGGAACCGCCGGCAGCGACCGTGGCCGGAAGCTGGCGGAAGACGAAGGAGCGCACCACGTGCTCAACCATCGCTCGCCCAACTACCTCGGCCAATTGAGCCACCTCACGGGCGGACGCGGCGTAGATTTAATCATCGAAATGCTCGCCAACGTCAACCTGGGGAATGACCTCACGGTGCTGGCGCGCGGCGGCCGGGTGGTGGTGGTCGGTAGCCGCGGGCCGGTTGAGATTAACCCGCGCGAGACGATGGGGCGTGACGCTTCGATCATAGGCATGACACTCTTGAACGCTACCCCCTCTGAGCTCGCCTCCATCCACGCGGCGCTGGTTGCCGGCCTTGAAAATGGCACGCTGCGGCCCGTGGTGGGGCAGCGCATCCCGCTGGCTGAAGCCGCGCGCGCGCATCAGGCGGTGATGGAGCCCGGCGCCTATGGGAAAATCGTGCTCGTGCCCTGAGCGGCAATTGCAATTTCGTAGCGCGGGCATCTTGCCGGCAAATGCCGCCGGGACGGCGGCGCTACCGTGTAAAGCCGATTGCGAGACGCTGCACTAGCTGGCATAACCCCCTGGAGATAAATTTGTGAGACTTCTTGCCGCCATTGCGGGACTGGCGCTTTTGCTGGTCATTTTGTGGGATTGCTTCGAAACCATCATCCTTCCGCGCCGGGTGACGAGGGAATTCCGCATCACACGCGCCTTTTATCGCGTCACCTGGAAGGCATGGAGCGCCGCGGCGCGCCGGCGGAGTCTTGGGCGTTTTCGCACGGCTTATCTCAGTTATTACGGTCCGCTTTCATTGCTGCTTCTCTTCGTCGTGTGGGTCGCCGCCCTCATTGTCAGCTTTGGTTTGCTTCATTGGGCCGCCGGCTCGGCGATCAACGTGCAAGGTGGCCCGCCTTCTTTTCTCTCGGATCTCTATCTGAGCGGAACAACGTTTTTCACGCTGGGGATCGGCGATGTCACGCCACACTCCGAGCTGGCCAGGCTCATCACGGTCGTGGAATCGGGAACCGGCTTCGGTCTGCTGGCTATCGTGATCTCGTATCTGCCCGTGTTATATGGCTCGTTTTCAGAGCGCGAGGTGAACATCTCCCTGCTCGATGCGCGCGCGGGTTCGCCGCCGACAGCGGGGGAACTCTTGCGGCGCCACGCGGCCCCCGAACATTCCGCCGCGCTCATTGAGTATTTGCAAGAGTGGGAGCGATGGTCGGCCGAGCTCATGGAGAGCCACCTCTCCTATCCGATCCTTTGTTATTTCCGCTCCCAGCACAGCAACCAGTCTTGGATCGCGGGACTTACCACCATCCTTGATGCCAGCGCCTTTCTGATGGCCTATGGGCCGGAGAGCATCCGCTTCCAGGCCCAGCTCACCTACGCAATCGCGCGCCATGCCGTGGTGGATCTCGCGGTGGTGGTCGCAGCCCCGCCGCGGCCCCCCGCCGCCGACCGGCTGCCTGCCGAGGACCGCAACCTGCTGCTCGAATCGCTTGCCTCGGCCGGAATGGCGCTCAAGACAACTGGGGGAGAAGAAGTTTTGGCGCGGCTCCGCCCCGCTTACGAACCCTACCTCGTTGCGCTATCCAATCGTTTCATCATGCCCCTCCCAACGTGGCTTCCCGGGCAGCGGTCGCTCGATAATTGGCAGCGAAGCGCCTGGGACGCCAAAACTCTGACCCAGAGAACGAGGTCCGCCAGAACTGAGCGCCGCAGCCGGTACAAGGCGCTGAAGGATGACGGAGGAGAATGAAGCCATTGGTGATTGGGTGATTAAGCCATTGAGTCATTGTCCGCCGACCATTGTTTATTGCCACCGACAACGGACATCGCATTGAGGACAATCATTCATTGAATCAATGATCCAATGGCTCAATGTCATAATCTAATCTACCGGAGCGTAAACGTGCCTTCTGCTATGCCGCCCACTGCCGCCATTTTTGATATGGACGGCGTGCTAGTCAACAGCAACCCGTTCCACGTCAAAAAGTGGATTGAGCTGCTGAAGCAGCGCAATATTCCCTTCGTCCCCGAGGAAGTTCCCAATCAGATTCTCGGTATGCACAATGATGATGCTTTCCGAACCTACTTTGGCGCTTCGATGAGCGGCGACGAGATGCGTCAAGCCGGTGAGGCGCTGGAAGCGCGGTTCCGCGAAGTTTTCCGGCCCCACGCACGCGCGCTGCCGGGCGTTGTCGAGCTCCTCAACGAGTTGCGGTCGGCGGCGATCCCCATGGCGGTAGCGAGCTCCGGCATCCGATCAAACGTCGAGTTCGTGGTGGACGTTTTGGGCATCCGTTCCTTCTTTCAGTTTCTGATCACCGGCGATGACGTGCGCGCTCACAAACCCGATCCTGAAATCTACCTGAAAGCGGCGAGCGAGTTAGGCGCGGAGCCTTCGCAATGCGTGGCATTCGAAGACTCTTTCGCCGGCATCGAAGCAGTCAAAAACGCGGGCATGAAGTGCGTTGCCATCGCTTCAACGTTCCCATCCGATGAACTGCGCCGCAGAACGCAGGCGGATTTGATCGCGCAAGGGTTCGAGGAACTCTCCCTTGAAACACTCCGCACTCTGTTCGCCCGGAAGGAATCCGCCGTGCGTGACTGATTTGGCTCGCGCATATCGCGCGGGCTGATTCAGCGGTTTGTTGAAAAACCCAATCACACTGTCATTTTGAGGAGCCGAAGGCGGTCCTGAGCGAAGCCGAAGGAAGAATCTCGACTATTGCCAATTCAAATTGAAAGCAGATCCTTCGCTTCTCTCAGGATGACAGCCATTTTGAGTTTTTCAGCAACCTGTTAGAATCAATTCAGCCCGAGCGCATGATTTCACCCCGGCTTGAGCTGATTTCAGGTAGCGCATGGCGAAGAGCGATTGTCAAAAATGCGAGGGTACGGGCTGGAAGCCCATCGAGAGCGGCGGCATCCGCCGTGTGACGCGCTGTGATTGCGTTGAGGCTGAACACTCCGGGCAGTTGCAAGCGCAATCCCGCATCCCACGGCGATATGAGCAATGCGCGTTCGAGAATTTTGACATTCTTAAAGACCGTCTGACGGGCCAACCCAATAACTATCTTGCGGCGGCAAAGCTAAACGCGCAGAAGTTCGTTGAAGAATATCCCTTGGAAGTTGGGTTGCTTTTCTCGGGATCGACAGGCGTGGGTAAAACCCACCTCGCGGTCGCCGTCATCCGCGAGCTCACTTTGTCCAAGAGCGTCCCCTGCATTTTTTACGATTTCCGCGACCTGCTGAAAGCCATCCAGGACAGTTGGAACCCGGTGGCGCAGACATCCGAGCTTCGCGTCCTGCAACCCGTCCTCGACGCCGAAGTTCTTTTGCTCGACGATGTGGCGGCGTTGAATCCGAGTGACTGGGTTAAAGACACGCTGGGCCACATCATTAATTCCCGGTACAACCAGAAGAAAATAACCTTGATTACTACGACGCTGCCTTTCGGCGATCTGGCTTCGCAGTCGCGCCAGCGATCCAGCGAATCGGTCCCGAATATGGAGAAATCGCTGGCTCAGTATGGCGTCACGTTCCAGTCGCGGCTCTACGAAATGTGCAAGGTCATCGAGATGAAGTCGGATGATTACCGCAAAGCGATCAAGCAAGCCGCGTGGAGATTTCATAGCGAGTAAGCCGTGAGCGGGCGCCGCCGCATGAGCGCAAATGGAAGACGCAAGCCCTAGCCCGCCGGATACCACCCGCTTGGCGCCCCCGAACCCGCAGAGCGGATTACAATTCTCGGTCCCATTTGATCCGGGCCTGGATACGGACTTCGAGCCATTCCCCGCTGCGCCTGCGGTTTTCGCGCTCTTTCCGGGCGGCAACTCGGGCTTTGCCCCGCCGTACCTGAGTCAGGCGCACGACCTCCGGCGCCGTCTTCGCAGATTGCTTGGAACACTCCTTTCCCGCCGTTTGAACCTGCGCGACGTCACGCGGCGGATCGAATATCAGCCGGTGGGGTCGGCCTTTGAAGCGCAGTGGCTGCTCTACCAACTGAACTGCCTCTATTACCCGGATCATTTCCGCCGGCGGCTGCGGTTGAAACCACCGGCGCTGGTGAAAATTAAGCTTCGCAACCGCTTTCCACGCTGCTTCCCTGCCCGCCGCATGATTCCCGACGGCTCGCTCTATTACGGTCCTTTTCCCACGCGAGCCGCCGCCGAGCGATTCACCTCCGAGTTTCTGGACCTGTTCAAAATACGCCGCTGCGTGCCGGACCTTAACCCGGACCCCTCGCACCCCGGCTGCATCTATTCGCAGATGAAGATGTGCCTCGCGCCGTGCTTCAAAGGCTGCACAGACGAAGAGTACCAACAGGAAACGAGGCGCGTAATCGATTTTCTCGACTCGAGTGGCGAATCGCTCGAGCGCGATCTCGCAGCAGAGCGCGACCTGGCGTCCGAGAGTCTCGAATTTGAGCTGGCCGCTCGCGCCCATCGAAAGCTCGAAAAGGCGCGCGACGTGATGCGGCTGCGGCCCGCCATCATGAAACCCGTTTCGCGTTTGCACGCCGTCATGCTGCTTCCTTCAGCCGAAGAGAAAGCGGTAGTGTTTTTCCGCATTGTGGCGGGGAAAATCCGGGGGCCGGTTTCTCTATCGCTCGCCGAAAATGTCTCCTCGCCGGTCTCTCTCGACGAACGGCTTCAGACTTTGCTGGCTTCGCTCGCGGGTGAGACGGAGCCGCCCAGTGGGTCCACCGGGCACGCCGGGCAAACCGGGCGCGCGACCGCAACTAAAAGTCCGCCGCTTCCGCCGTGGGAGCATCTCACCCTGCTTGCCCGCTGGTATTACAGCAGCTTCCGCGCCGGAGACCTCATGCCGCTGGCGGACGGCCAAGCGATCCCCCATTCACGTTTGATCAAGCTGTGCAGGAAGGTTGTGGAAAAGAAAAGCTGAATTGCTCCGTCTGCTCAGCGCCGCCTCACCCTCATCAGGCGCAGCTTACGCCTCCACGGTGACTGCATTTTCTGTGCGCGTAACCGGGCGGTAGAGCGTATCGCGCTCAAAAGGTTCCAGCCCCGCTTCGTGGATCAGCCGGATGAGTTCGTGGCGGGTCATTCCCTGCGGGGTGGTAGCGCCCGCATCATGGTAAATCTTTTCTTCGACCACCGTGCCGTCGATGTCATCGGCGCCAAATCGCAGCGCCACCTGCGCGATGCGCGGGGTCAGCATGATCCAATAGGCCTTAATGTGCGGGAAATTGTCGAGCAGTAAACGGGCGACGGCAATGGCTTTGAGGTCGGTGAAGCCAGTGGTGTCGCGGTAATCGATATCCTTGCCAAGTTCGGTATGGGCGGGATGGAATTTCAATGGGATGAACGTCATGAAGCCGTGCGTCTCATCCTGAAGACCGCGCAACTGAAGTAAGTGATCTACGCGGTCCTCATCCGACTCCACATGCCCATAAAGCATGGTGGCGGTGGAGTGAAGGCCGAGCTCGTGGGCCGTGCGATGGACTTTCAGCCAGGCGTGAGCGCCAATCTTGTGGTCGCAAACCTTCCGCCGCGTTTCCGGCGCGAAGATTTCCGCGCCCCCGCCCGAGATCGAGCCGAGCCCGGCGCCCCTCAGCGTTTCGAGAATCCGGCGGTAATTCAGCCGGGCGCGCTGAGAATAATACGCAATTTCGACGGCAGTGAACGCCTTCAGATGCACGCTGGGGAAGCGGCTCTTCAGCCCGGCAATCAAATCCACGTAATATTCAAACGGCAGATCGGGGTGCAGGCCGCCGACAATATGAAACTCGGTGATGGCCTCAGACCACCCTTCGCTCGCCGTGCGGAACGCTTCTTCAAGCGACATCGTGTAGGCGCCAGGGGCGTCCAGCTTGCGGCCAAAGGCGCACAGGCGGCAACTGGCCACACAAACGTTGGTGGGATTGATGTGGCGGTTGACGTTGAAATAAGTGCGTTTGCCGTGAAGCCTGGTGCGAGCGTGGTGAGCCAGATAGCCAATCGTCAGAATATCATTCGAGCCATAGAGCGCGACGCCATCCTCAAATGTCAGCCGCTCGCCCTCAAGCGCCTTTTGGGCGATGGGTTCAAGCGTTCGATCTTCGATGTGGAAGTTCTCAGGCAGCATGAGATGCTTCTTTAGTAGCGCCGGGCTTTTTGCGCTGTAGCGGCGGCCTCTGGCCGCCGGTTTTTAATAGTAAAGGCC
>JBOGJY010000418.1:0-4140 GCA_050745325.1 Terriglobia bacterium | reverse complement strand
TTCCGAAAGCCCTTGTTTCATCTTCTCCTGTGCCAGGACTTCCACCGATGAACGGAGCTCATCGTCAAGCGCGTGCTCGACCGCGTGCTTGCGAAAGAGGTTCCGAAACAAACTCAGAATTCGCTTTGGCATGGTGTTTCCCATCCCGATTCACGAAGATTGAACGGCTGCCGTCATGATCTTTACCACCCGGCTCCATTGCCGCTCTTCAGCCTTGAGCTGAGCACGCCCTGTTGAGGTTAGCCGGTAGTATTTGGCCCGGCGATTGTTGTCGGAGGAACGCCACTCGGCTTCTACCCATCCCCTTCCCTCCATGCGGTGCAATGCGGGAAAAAGCGAACCAAAACTAACCTGAAAGGCCCCTTGGGTGATTTGCGTGATGCGCCGGGAGATGGCGACTCCATGCAACGGTTCCAGGGAAATTGCTTTGAGCACCAGCAAATCGAGAGTTCCACGCAGAAGATCAGCACGTTTTTCGCCCATACGTCCTCTTATCGGAATACGATAAGAATCATATCAAAGTTCCAAAGAATTTGTAAAATGCTGTTTTCCATTTCCGGGAATTCCAGGCTCCGCCCTAAAGCTCGGCTCTTGATGTGCGTCCTCGCGCAGAAGAGCCGAAAGACGAAATAGGGTTCGCCTCAGAGGAGATTCCCCAAAAACCTCGGCAGACGAGAAAGCGAAATCGGCCGTTGTCGCCCGCTTCGTCCGGCTGAAGGTCTTTGGGGAGCCTGAATGCTGGACCAGAATAATGAGGCAGGGATGGATGAAATAATAGAAACTGCCCACCGGCGTATTTCGCTCGATTCAGACAGCTTGAACTCGAGACGATTGCCCTTCCGAAACTTGAGCAGGACCGGGACCACCGGCGCGAGTTTTACCTTTTTAAGGGGTTGGGCAAAAATAGCCAACATAAAGTTGGCTTCCTGGCGGTCTCTTAATAAAACGGATCGGCGGCCTCAGCGCATGGGCGCGAACGGATGCTGCATTCCGTTTCTCAGCGCCGCGAGCGCCTCGGGAAAAGTTGCCGCCGTCACTTCGGCGGCGCGGTACTGCTTCAGCGCGTCGGCGCGATCTCCCTCCAGATCGTAAATCCGCCCCAAATAAATGTGCGACCAAGTCACGATGCGGAGGTCGTGGGCTACGCTAAGCGTTTCCTTGAAATACTTTTCGGCGGTGTCCGGCTCACCCATGCTGCTCGCGGCTACGGCAAGACCATAGAGAGCGCGCGCGTTATGAGGACCATATTTTTTGAGCGCCTGCTTGAAGACGCTTTCCGCCTCATCGTATTTGGCGGCGTAAATCAGGTTGTCTCCCTGATCGAGCAGGCGGTCCTCCGGACTGAGCGTTCGCGCCGCCGGCGCCAGCGGAGACGGCTGCGGTTCCGTGAACTTTACATCCGCCAGCGTTTTCTCCACCTCGTCGTTATCAATTCCCCGCACCATCTGCTGGTAATAAAGGCTGATGGGCGTCTCCTGTTTCGCATAGCCGGCGAGCGCGTCGTAGAAGTAGGACGTGAGGATCAGGCCCGAAGCCATGGAGTCCGCCACCTGCTTTGGCGCGTCCGGCGCCTTGTCCATGCGCAGCTCCACCGCGCGGATCAGGCATTCGGTGAGCAGCAGAGAGAAATCGCTTTTATCGTTTTCGTCGAGCGCCGGCGCGGTGCGGGCAATCGAGAGCAGCGGGGCTTTCTGATGGATGTCCGCCGCGTATTTCACCGCCAGCGGGTCAAGCAGAAAGTGCAGGTATTGATGCCGGATTTCCTTGAACCGGGGCGCGACCGACGGCGTGATCACCAGATAGTAGTCTTCGCCGTAGATGCGCGCCTGCACCTGTTCGGGAGCGCCCAGCAGGCACAAGTAAATGTGGTAGTTCCGGCCCAGATACGATCCGCTGGGGAAACGGAGATAGGCGTCACTCAGTGTGATGTCGCGGCGCACAGTTGTGGTATAGGCAGCGATGGCATCGGCGTACCTTGGATGAAGCTGAGCGTAAAGGCCGTCAAGCCCAGCCTGCTGGTAGAACTGGCGGAGCAGCGGGACGAAGTCCCGGATGGCCGCCGCATCAGGCGGCAAATCCTGCACGGCAACGGTAAACTTGAAATCGGGCGGCGGTCCGAGCAGCAGCGCCAGTGAGACATACGGCTCTAAATCCAAGCCGGCATTGGCCGCATTGCGGTGCGACATATAAAACCGCGCGACCTCGGGCACAACCGGAATGGTTTCCTTCGCCAGGTAATCGCGGACTTCCTGCCGGGTGTTATCGTTGGTGTTGGCGTAAAGCCCCGTGTCATAACCCGCCATGTTCAGGGCGGCCATCACCGAAAAAAGCTGTTCGTTTGAATTGATGGTCACGCCGGTGTCAGACTGCGCGCCCGCCCGCGGAGCAAGGGCGAAAGCGAAGAGCAGGAAAACCGCAGGCCGGACGCCGAACCGGGTAAAGAGGGGGAATGCGTGGGGAAACCGTTTCGTCATCCGCGAATCGTGACCTGCCTCAGCGACAAGATCACTTCCCCCTCCGTCGGACTGCCAAAGGTTGTTGCGGGCATGTAGTGGCTGAAGTAAATCATGCGGTCGAGACTACGCATGAGCGCAGGCGAATGCGGTCCGGAGAGGATTCTATAACTCAGCACCTGCCCGTCAACACCGATATAAGTGGCCACCACAACCGGCTTATCCCCGGTCGTGAAATCAAACGGAGCCAGGCTCACCACGCGGGCCGGAGTGACAAAAGAAAGAGGAACATCCGGCGCGTTCGTCACCGGCGCCATCTCCGATCCCATGATCAGGCAAAAACAAAAAATGGCGGCCACCACTCCGCCCGTGGCGGGAATCAGCAAGCTGCGGAAACGATTGTCGAGATGCACCAGAAGGCGGCTAAGCAGGTTCCGGTTGAGCTCCTGCGAGACGCGAACCCTCAGCTTAAGGTCGATCTCAGGCGGCGCCTGCCGCCGCGGCAGCGAGCGCAGCCAGCCGCGCAGGGCTTGCGCTTTGTCGAGCTCTTCTTCGCAGGCCGCGCAATATTGCAAATGGTAGCGGATCGAGCGCAAGGCGTCCTGAGTGGCCAGGCCATCCACGTAATCAGAATATTGATCCCGGATTTCGCTGCATGTCTCAAACATACGCGCCGTCCCCGGCTAGCCTTGCAGAGCCGCACACCCGGCCAGCTTGCGCCGCAGGATCTCGCGGCCCCTTTTCAAACGCGATTTCACCGTTCCTTCCGCAACTCCCAGCACCTCAGTGATCTCTTCGTAGGAAAAGTTTTCGATCTCACGCAGAATGACGGTGGTCCGGTAAGGCTCGGAAAGGCTCCCGAGCGCCCGGGAAACCAATTCCCGCCGTTCATTCTGTTCCATCCATTCGTAAGGCGTCTCGTTTTCCACCGGCGCCTGCCGGATGGCCTCCGGCTGCCCGCGCAGATCGTCGTCCAATGAGAAAACCTCGCGCCGCCGGCGCCGGAACCAGCCGCGCCGGCAATTCAAAGCCTCGTGCACGGCAATGTGGTAAATCCACGTCTTCAGGCTGCTTGAGCCGTGAAATTGCTTGATGCCGCGGACAATCTTTACAAAGACGTTTTGCAGCACGTCGCCAGCGTCGGCTTCGTCGCCGGTAATGTGATAAACCATGTTGTAAATCGGGCTGCGATAGACTGCCAGCAAGTAGGCAAAAGCGTCTTCCGAGCCCGCCTGCAACTCCTGGACAAGGGCGGCCTCGTCCGCATTGGCCACATGGGCTGAATTGGCCGGATAGGCGCGGTCTACCGGTAGCGCGATCGAACGAACAATGTCTCCCATGGCTTAACGATAACAGTTCCGCCTTCCGGCTGCAATATTCCCGGATGCCAAGGCCGCGCGAGCCCCCGTTTACTATAGACACCGCAGCCATCCCTGTAGTTCCTTGAAAACAGCCGGATGCGGGCGTCCGGAAAGATGAGAAACGTTGATTCTAAAGACTCGTTAGGCTTCGTCGGGGGGCGGAGTTTCAACTCCGCCAATAGGCCCCTCACCCGGCTCACGGAGTTTATCCTGAGCGGAGCCGAAGGGTTCGCCACCCTCTCCCCTTCGGGGCGAGGGAGCAAATTAATTAGACAACAACCCTCGCCCCGCTTGCGGGGAGAGGGTGCCTGAGGTACGAGGGCGGG
>JBOGJY010000417.1:0-3649 GCA_050745325.1 Terriglobia bacterium | reverse complement strand
TAGCGAGGTCCGGCGAAAAACTTAAAGCGTTAGCCGAGGAACTGAGTGCGGCTCATGCGATCAAGGCCGAGACCTTCGCCCTCGATCTTTCCGAGCCCGGCGCCGCCCAAAAGCTAGTGGAGATGCTGAAGGATCGGGGAATCGAGATCGATCTGCTGGTAAACAACGCCGGGTTCGGCGCCCAAGGCGAATTCTGGAAGGTTTCGCTCGAAAAACAGGAGCAAATGCTGCGGCTGAACATTCATGCTTTACTTGAACTCACCTACCTCCTGCTGCCGCCGATGGTTGCCAAGCGGAGCGGGGCTATTATTAATGTTTCCTCGACGGCGAGCTTCCAGCCTCTTCCTTACACTTCTGTCTATGCCGCAAGCAAAGCGTTTGTCACCAGCTTTTCCACCGGGCTGGCTGAAGAGCTCCGGCCTCACGGCGTCAAAGTGATCACACTTTGCCCCGGAACCACGCGCACAAAATTCTTCGAAGCGGGCGAATACTCCAAGGTCCGACTGCGGGGTGGCTTTCAGTCGCCCGAAAAAGTTGCCGAGGCTGGCTTAAAGCAGCTTGACCGCGGAAGCGGGCTGGTCCTTTCGCGGAATATGGACAAGGGGATGCTGTTCGTGGAGCGGTTCCTGCCGCGAAGCTGGGTGGCGCGGGTAACTGCGGCAGTGTTTAAGGTTTAACGAAGGCGCTCGCAACCGTTGCTCTGTTGTGTCATCTATCCGGCTGCGTGGCACTTACTGGCGCAACGGTTTTGGTAGCAGTAACCAGGCGGGTGCGTACCCAGGGACCACCCCACCACATTCTCCAACCAAGGTCGCGGCGGGCAATGCCGACCATGCCGCGCCGGGTAAGTTGGGCGTGGTACTGGTGAGTGGTCAAAATGTCCGCGATCATCAGCTTGCCGCCCGGACGCAGAACTCTTACGGCTTGCTCGATTGCTTTATCCCGGCCGGTCCGGCCTTTGATGTTATGAATTGCGATGCTGGATAAGACAACATCAAAACTATTGTCCTCGAAGGGCAGCGCTGTCATATCAGCGGTGTACAAGTCGATACGGCCGGCAACACCCTCGGCAGCAGCATTGCGCTGCGTGGCCTCTGCAGCATTGCCCGACTGATCTTCTTTCTTCCAGCGATCTACTCCCACCGCCCGGCCCGTGATCAGATACCGCGCGGCCATCATCAATACCGCGCCGCGGCCGCACCCCATATCCAGTATCCGCTCATCGCCACGTAAGGCAAGCTGATCAAGCAAACCCGCCCATACCACGAACTTGCCCCGGCGCGAAGTATACAGTCCACAGCCCGCGCTGACCAGTATTACCAATGCGCCTACGAATGGCCATACCGATCCGGAGAAAACTCCATACGCGATGTTGCCAGCAATCAACACCACCGGGATGGGCAATAATCTAGGAGCGTCAATCCCATAGGAACCCTTCTGTCCAGAATTCGACCCGTTTCGCGTTGGCATATTCCGCATTCACTTCAGCGACCTGTTCAATGGGATTCCCTTATCTCAGGTAATGCTTTAATACAGCCTCAAACTTTCCTTGTGCAGCCAGGATCAATTCAATCACTTCGCGCACGGCCCCGAAGCCGCCACGGGCCTTGGTACAGTAGTGCACGTGGCGGCGAAGCAGCGGATGCCCATCCCCTACTCCGACAGCCAGTCCCGCGCGCAATAAAATAGGCAAGTCCACCAAATCATCCCCCATGTAACAAACCTCCGCCTCCTTCACCTGCGCGGACCGGAGCATCGCCTGGTAAGGTTCAAGCTTTTCAAGAGTATTGAGACGGATATAATTGATGCCCAATTCCTTCATGCGATGTTCCACGATAGGGCCGCCACGCCCGGAAATGACGCCGGTTTTGAGACCGGCCTCATGGGCGAAGCGGATTCCAAAGCCGTCGCGGGAGTGGAAGCCCTTCGTCTCCACGAAGCCGCCGCGCGGATGCGGTACGTAGTAAATGCGGCCGTCGGTAAGGACGCCGTCCACGTCCATCAAAAGCAGTTTGATTTTGCTGGCCCGTCTGCGAAGCTGAGTGGGTGAAATGGGCATGTTTTTGTCAGACAAAGCGATTGAATCATCGATTCATTGAGCCAATGAATCATTGAATCAATGGCTCAATCCAGAAATGGTTCAATCCTTAAACAGGTCGTGGATATGAACCACGCCTTCAAGTGTTCCTTGAGCGTCTACCACGGGTAGCGCGGTAATCTTTCGCAATTCCATCAGAGCCAAGGCTTGGGTGGCAAGCTCTTTGCGGCCAATGGTTACGGGCGAGCGCGTCATGCAGTCGGCGGCGGCAAGGCTGAGCGCGCGGTTCCCTTCCCTCTCAAAGAACCGCCTCAGATCGCCGTCTGAAATGAAGCCCGCAAGCTTTTCATCTTCATCCACCACGGTGGTGAGGCCCATACCTTTGCGGCTGATCTCATGGATCACCTGCGGCAGCAGGTCCCCGCCCGCGACGCGCGGCATGGCGTCGCCAGTGCGCATGATGTTTTCCACCCGCCGCAGCTTCAAACCCAGGCCGCCGGCGGGATGCAAGTTCGCGTATTCCTCTTCGCTGAAGCCTCGTTTTTCAAGCAACGCCATGGCGAGGGCATCCCCCAAGGCGAGCATAGCGGTGGTGGACGCGGTGGGGGCAAGGCCAAGCGGGCACGCCTCTTCGGGGACGCTTGCGTCGATCACCACGTCGCTTGCCCGCGCGAGCGATGAAAAGGGGCTGCCGGTGAGTGTAATGAGCGGAATCGAGAGCCGCTTGACCGAATCGAGCAGCCGCAGCAACTCACCCGTCTCACCGCTATAAGAAAGGGCCAGCAGCACGTCATTCGTGACTAGGCGCCCAAGATCGCCGTGCAAGGCTTCGGCGGGATGAAGAAAATAAGAAGGCGTGCCGGTGCTCGACAAGGTGGCTGATATCTTCTGTCCGATGATGCCCGACTTGCCCATTCCCGCCACGATCACGCGCCCCTGACAGGCGAAAATCAGATCGATTGCACGCTCAAACGCATCGCCAAGACGGCCGGCAAGCTGCGCGAGCGTACGGGCCTCAATTTCTAAAACCTTGCGCGCGGTTTCAAGCGTCATAAAAGTAGGCATTGACCCACGCCCGATCATAGCAAAGCAAATGAAAAGTGACGAGGGGCAGCGCCGGATAAATCAAATTTTGGTTTTCACGCCGGATGGAGTTGTATGACATACTGTTCCGGCGCGGCTCTTAACAGGTTACTGAAAAGCCCCTTTGGATGTCCTTCTGAGCGAAGCGAAGAATCTGCTTTTTGGCTTCCGAGATTCTTCGTCGCCTTGGGCTCCTCAGAATGACAGTTTTGCAAAGTGTTTCAGCATCCTATTAAAAAATCCTTCGAAAGCGTGAACAGCAGGCTTGCGTGACCTCGTAATAGCCAAGGAACTCCCTCAAGCGGCGCTTGCCCGCTGGGCTTCGATTTTCTTCAGCCTCTCCGTCCTCACCTTTTTGCTTTCCATCGCGGCTTCGCAGTTGTGCCTGACGCTCGCCGCCCTACTCTATTTCGCCCATCTGCTTCACGCAAAACCTACTCCGGTGATCGAATTTCCAACTGTAAAGGTGCCGCTCGCTCTCTTCTGTTTGTGGACGATCATTTCTTTTTTATTTTTCGAGTTGCCTTC
>JBOGJY010000416.1:0-3945 GCA_050745325.1 Terriglobia bacterium | reverse complement strand
TAATCTGCCCCACGCGCTTTCCGGATGCAACCCTGTATGTCCTGACCTCGGAATCCGCGGGGAAGCAAGTGTCGTTCCGCGATAAGGTGAGCGGGAAAGAATTCTTCGGCCAACTCGATCCTGGGCGAGCAGCGCTGCTGATGATTAGCCGTCAAGGGCGGTTGCTGGCTTCATACAACTGGTGAGTAATTAGCCCCCGGCAGAGCCGGGGGCTTTAGGATGTGAGCCGCTCGAAGCGGCTTTGCGGGGTCGCTAACGCGGCCCCGGTTTTCATGGGGCCACCTCACGGTGGCCGGTCAGCGCCACAGGTTCATCTGGTCTATTCGTGGGTCTTCTTCTTCCTGGTTGCGAATGTACTCCCGGATCGCGCTCTCATCCCGGCTTACCTTCGACACAAAGTACCCTCGCGCCCAGAAACTCTGCCCGGCAAAATTCTGCTTCCGTTCCCCGTACACCCGCGCCCAGTGGATCGCGCTCTTCCCCTTGATGAACCCTATCACCTGGGACACGGCATACTTCGGCCGAATCGAGAGCATCATGTGGACATGGTCCGGCAGCAGAGGTCCCTCCTCGATCCGGCTCTCCTTCTGCTCGGTCAGTCGGCGGAACACTTCGCCCAAATGCTCTCTAAGACCCCGATACAGCATCTTCCTCCCACATTTTGGGATCAACACCACGTGGTATTTGAACTCCCATTTGAAGTGGCTTAAGCTTTCATACTCGTCCATCCGGTTTCTCCTTTTCATGTGCTTCGCGGCTCACGATAGGAGTTTCTGGATGGACTCCTGGAACTGTCAAACTTCTACCGCCACCCCGGCAGAGCCGGGGGAACTCCCTTCGGATTAGGATAGGCAGTCTGGCTCAGGGAGCTTCCGGACTGGACCGAACCCTTGAAATGAGACAATCCAGATGGGCACACTTTGCTCGGAGAGAAGAGCAAAGTGAAGCGGAAGCGGTATTCGCGGAAGTTCCAGCGGAAGGCGGTCGGGCGCATGAGGGCCTGCGAAAATGTGGCCCCCGACTGGCAGAGGAGTTGGGGGTGACGCCGCGCTGCCTCTACAAGTGGCGCCGGAAGCTCGATCTGGCAGAGTCTGGGGAAGAGTTGGCGCGACCCAGCACGCACGAGGCGTCTTTCCGTAAACAGGCCCAGCAATTGAAGCGGCTGCTGACAGAGAAGGTCCTGGAAGTGGATTTTTTCAGAGGTACCTTGCAAAAAGTCGAGGCTCGACGCCAGCGGAGCGGCGGTTCTGGCGAGACGGCATCCACGAGCAAATCCGGGAAGTGATGCCGCGGCAAGGCAGCCTGAGTATCGAGCGCATGTGTAGGCTGGCCGGGGTTAGCCGGGCCACCTTCTACCGAACTTTGCAGGAGCAACAGCCCGTTGAGGAGGAAATGGAAGTACGGTCGGCCATTCAGCAGATCACGCTGGAACATCGGCGCCGCTACGGGTATCGGCGGATCACGGCGGAACTATGGCGACGGGGAATGACCATGAACCACAAGCGGGTTCTGCGGATGATGTGAGAAGACAACTTGCTGGCCCTACAGCAACGGGCGTTCGTAGTGACCACGGATTCGGATCACGGGTTCGAGGTCTATCTGAATCTCGCGGGCCGGATGAAGTTAACGGGCATCGATCAACTCTGGGTAGCTGACATCACCTACATTCGGTTGAACGCGGAATTCGTTTATTTGGCCTATGAGCCTGATAATGATCGAACCATTGCAGACGCTTCCGAGCCTCGCGGCTCAGTTCAGCCGCGCCCCGCTCCAGGTACCTGGAGCGGGGCGGGCTACCCAAGATGAGTTGCATTTGGACACTCTACCAAGAGTGTCAACAATCATTCTGAACGAATACAAAACCCCTTTCATGTTCATTTGCTTGACGATCCAGCCTGTCGAGGGCTTCCCGCATCACATTGAGTTTTGCTTGGCTGTAGCGTTTGAACACGCCTGCGCGCCCTTGGCGGAGCATCAGCGTGACAAAGTAGTCTGCCACACCTCCGGCGCTGAGCCGCGTCGCAAACGTATGACGCAGCACGTAGAGCGAGAAGTAAGGCACTCTGGCGCACCTCAGGGTGCTGAGCCAAACCTTTTTTAGACCGCAGAGGTAAGGCTTATTGCCGCATTCCGTGCGCCGGGGAAAGAGATATTCAGACCCGACTGCCTCTTCCATCTGCTCTTTGAAAGCTGTAACGGCCCGGTCTGTCAAAGGCAATGTCTCCAATTCCGTTTTCCGTTTTTTGAATCCGAAACGTAAACAAGCCGGTTCTCGAAATCGACCTGAGACTTCAGCATCAGCATCAATTCTTTGAAGGGGCAAAGTCCCGTCTCAGTCATGATGACGATCACGTGCCTCAGGTAGGCGGGTGCGGCGAGTTCAATACGCTCTTGCTCGCTTAAGGTCCTGTAGTGGGGCTTGCGAGTGAAATTTTTAACTGATACTGGAAACTCAACGAGATTGCAGGGGTTGAACTCCAGCTTCTTCTGCCGGACGGCAACGTTGAGGATGTGGGCCAAAACGTGGAATTCCTGGTGAACTGTGGCGGGCTTAATTCGTCCTTAGCGAATCAAGCCGAATTTGGTGTTTATCCTTTTACCCTCTGCAAGCCGCTCTGCGATGTAGTCCTCCACGGCCTCAGGGGTAATCTCTGAGAGCCATACAGAACCGAAAACCGGTGGGAGCGATTTAAGCGCGTTCATATTTTGCAGGTGAGTGTTGGGTGCGCGGAATGGTGGCTTGGAGCGCCTCTCCAAAAACCAGCCTGCCCACTCGTCGAATGTCAGATTTTTGCTCGAAAGAATCACAGACAACTATCCGTCATCGCGGGCAGCCAAGCGTGAGTGGCCACCGCGGCCGTCCAGGCGCGGGTGTTGAAGAAATTGCAGCAAGCCTTTCCTGACGGCAGCACGCATTGGTCGCTCCGTAAGATGGCGGAGGCTTTAGAGCTGAGCAAATCGACCGCGCAGAGCATCTGGGCCGGCGCTCGCTTGCCGCCGCATTGCCTGGAGCGGTACATGGCCAGTCCCGACCCCGATTTCAAGACCAAGGCGGTGGACATCCTCGAGATCTATTTAAATCCGCCGCAGCACGCCGCGGTGTTTTACGTGGACGAAAAGACCGCGATCCAAGCTTTGGACCGCAAGGACACCCGGCTGCCGCTGTCTCCAGGCCGGGCGGAACGGCACAGATTCGAGTATTACCGGCACGGCACGCTATCCTTTTACCAGACGAAAACAGTGTCGTCACCTACATGGATGGTTGTCGAATGCGTGATCTGTTATTGAAAAGGCGTTTAGCCGCCCTCTATGAATCTTTGCATTCACCACGAGGGTTCTAACCGCAGTGGCTTTCAGGATTTCAGTCCATGGGATAAAGGCTACAGCCTCCGTCTACGAGCAGTGTGGCTCCTGTCATGTAATCTGACGCGCCCGAACAGAGAAAAACAACGGCATCGGCCACGGACTCAGGCGGCTGGAGGAACCCCAGCGGGACGGCTTTCTCTGCCCTACTGTGATAGTCCGGGTCAGTGTCCCATTGTCGCTTCGCCATGCCGACGGAAACAATTCCCGGCGCCACGGCGTTCACTCGTATTCCTTTTGATGCCAGTTCGAGGGCCATGCCACGCATAAGCATCTTCATTCCGCTCTTAGACACACTATACGGCGTTATTTCCGGCCAAGGGACATCCTGCACCCAAGACGAAGTGAAGATAATCTTCCCGTGGCGACCGCGTAGCACCATATTGCGGGCCGCTGCCTGCGCTACTAGAAAAGCCCCCTTCAGATTCACATCAAGCGTAGCAGCCCACTCATCATCGTTCACCGAAAGAATCGGTTTCGAGGACACAATCCCGGCATGACACAGGGCCACGTCCAAGCCGCCGAAGCAGTTGATCGCGGTTTCCACCAGCCGCTGCGCGCTGGATGTCTCTCGGACATCAG
>JBOGJY010000415.1:0-4384 GCA_050745325.1 Terriglobia bacterium | reverse complement strand
GGTCACACACGACCAAGCGCAGATGGAAATGAATACAATTGCGGCCCGCCTGGCCGCGCAGTATCCCGCGGCCGACAAAGGCTGGGGTATTAAGGTTGAGCCGCTGCACGCGGCCTATCACCGTGATATTGCAATGCCGTTGATCGTAATCATGAGCGCGGCTTTCTTGGTCTTGCTCATTGCCTGCGTGAACGTGGCGAATCTGTTGTTGGTACGTTCGACGACGCGCCGAAAAGAGATTGCCGTCCGCCTGGCAATGGGAGCAAGCCGCACAAGGCTGGTGGCGCAACTGCTCACGGAAAGCGTTCTGTTGGGCTTTACCGGCGGGCTGGTGGGAGTTTTGTTTTCCTACGCCGGCGTGCGCCTGCTGGCTCTCGGCTGCGCGCGATATTACCCCGTGATTGGCACGCAATGGATGAGCCTGAACGGCGCAGTGCTTGCTTTCTGTCTGGGCCTTGCGATCCTCACCGGCGTGGTTTTTGGACTCGTACCCGCGTTTCAAGCCTCGAAGATGGACTTGAACGAGCCGCTGAAGGAAAGCGGCGTTTCCGTCACCGCGGAAGCGGGCCGCCGCCGGTTGCGCAACGGCCTCGTGGTATGTGAAGTGTGCTTCGCCATGGTCCTGATGGTGGGCGCCGGCCTGCTCATCCGGACGTTCGTCAACGTGCTGCACGTTGACAATGGCTTCGATCCGCACAATGTCCTCGACGTGGCCTTATCTTTGCCCCGCTACAAGTATCCAACAGCGGTAAAACAAGCGGCTTTCTTTCAGGCAGTCTTGCAGCGCATTCGAGCCTTACCCGGAGTGGAGGCGGCCGGGGGATCCGGGCCCACGGACGAGATACTCTTCAACCCCGAGGGTTATCCGCCCGCCTCGCCAGAGCAACAGCCGAGCGCGATATCTTCCGTTATCACGCCGGGCTGCTTCCGGGCAATGAAAACGACCTTGCTCGCAGGCCGCGAGTTTACCCGGGCGGACGATCACGCTGCCGTTCACGTCGCCATCATTAATCAAACTCTCGCGCACCGATATTTCCCCAACATAAATCCTATCGGGCGCCACTTGATTCCCGTGACGCAGGTATACGGAGTGCAGTCGAATAGCGCGTCAGCGCCACTCGAAATCGTAGGCGTGGTGAAGGACATCAAGGGCGGCAACTACAGGGAGAACAATCCCCAGATTTTCGTTCCCTATCTGCAAAATCCCGTGCCCGCCATGCAACTCCTCATCCGAACTGTGACACCGCCGCTCACTCTGGTCACTGGCGTGCGGCGCGCGGTGAAATCCGTTGACGCCGAGCTGCCGTTAGGCCGCGTGGGTACTTTGGAAGATAATCTGACGCGCATGTATGGCTATATTAGCTTTCCATACATCATCGTTTGGGTTTTCGCCGCGCTCGCGCTGATTCTCTCGGCGGTGGGCATCTTTGGCGTGATTTCTTACTCCGTCAGCCAACGTACGCACGAGATGGCCATCCGCATGGCGCTGGGCGCACAGCCCAAGGACGTGCTGAGGCTTATCCTGGCTGAAGGGCTGCGCACAACAGGTCTTGGACTGGCGATCGGACTTTTTGTTTCGCTCGCGCTCGGGCGGCTGATCCAGAGCTTCCTCTTTGGCGTCCGTTCCTACGACCCGCTTACGCTGATCATCGTGGTCCTTGTCATGGCGGCCGTCGCAGGCCTGGCCGCTTACTTTCCTGCGCGCCGCGCGACCAAAGTTGATCCACTGTCGGCGCTGCGATGTGAATAGTGCAGCGCGGCGAAGCCGCAACCAATGATCTGTCATGCTGAGCCCTTCGTTTGTCATTCTGCTGAACCCTTCGTTTGTCATTCTGAGCGAAGCGAAGAATCTGCTTTTACTTCGGCTTACAGGCCTGTAGCGCAGACTTTTGCGGTTAAAAGTCTGCGGCTTGTTCCATTGGGTTGGTGGACCGCGCGTATCACTGGGAGATGGCGCGCAGCGTTTTACCTTTAAAACTCTGCGGTCTTTGCGCTGATTAATACGGAAAAACCGCAGAGTTTTAAAAGCAAAACTCTGCGCTACAAATCCCTCCCAAACCCCGAGTTCCTATTCGTGCCGCAACGCCACCATTGGGTCCACCTTCGCCGCCCGGCGCGCGGGGATATAGCTTGCAAGCAGCGCGACTCCGGCCAGGGTCAGCGAGACTGCGATAAAGGTCAGCGGATCGGTGGGCTTAACACCATAAAGCAAGCTGGACAAGAAGCGAGTCAGCACGAGAGCGCTGATGATTCCAGCGCCCACGCCTATCAGCGTGAGCTTTAATCCTTGTCCAACAACGAGCTTCAGCACGTCCTTCCGCTGCGCCCCGAGCGCCATGCGGATGCCGAATTCATGGGTCCGCTGGCTACAGAAATATGCGATGACGCCATAGATTCCGACCGCCGCAAGGATTAGTGCGAGCAGCGCGAATAGACCGAGCAGTAACATTTTGAAACGACGAGGCGCCACCGCGCTCGCAATCACCTCGTCCATGGTTGTGACATCGAACAGAGGCTGATTTTTGTCAACCTGTTGGACGGCGCTCCGGACCGCCCCGGCGAGCATGTGCGGGTCAGACTCGGCTCGAAGCACAAACGTCATACTGAAGGATGGCTGCTGAACGTACGGCACGAAAATTTCCGGTCCGGGTTCCTGTTCCAGTGCGCCTCTTCTTATTGCCGAAACCAAACCGACCACTTCCATCCACGCCGCTTGGCTGCCGCCAAAGCTGATGTGTTGCCCCACTGGGTCTCGGTCCCTAAACAAAATTCGCGCCAGCGTATCATTCATGATAACGACACGCTGAGCGCCCGCCGCATCCTCTTCGCCGAAAAAGCGGCCTTTCAATAAGCGGGTCCTCATGACACGGAAGTAATCAGGGCTTATGGAGGTGACCATGACGACCTGCGGTGGGCGAACCTGCCCTACGCCCTGGACGTTTAGCAGCGTGGCGCCATTGTGAGGGGGGCCGAGCGGGTATTGCGATGTCAATGCGGCAGCTTTCACGCCGGGCAGGTTTCGGACTCTCTCTAGCGCGTTTTGGAAAAAGGCGGCGTCCTCTCTTGAGTCGGAGCCGACCGTCAAGGACCTCGGCCTCTGAACCGTAGCGATCAGCAGGCCGTGAGGGTCAAAGCCTAGTTCAACCTCGGTGAGACGCATGAAACTTCGCGCCAAAAGACCGGCGCCAACCAACAAAATCAACGACAAAGCAATTTCGCCCGCCGACATCAGGCTGCGCAGGCGATGTGCCGCAGGACTCGCTCCGGCGCGCACGCCTCCCTCTTTGATTGCTTCGCTGACTTCGGTTCGTGATGCGACCATGGCGGGGACGAGACCAAACACGAGCACCGCCAGCACGGCAATGGCGGCGGAGAAGCCGAGAATTCGTAGGTCAAAGTGGATGTCTGAGGGAAGATTCGCAGGAATGAGTTGCTTCAGAATCTTCGTTCCCCAAAGCCCTGCAAGGAGTCCAAGCACACTTCCCGCCGCTGCCAGCAATAAGCCTTCGGTGAGCAACTGCCGGATCAGCCGCGTGCGCCGCGCTCCGAGCGCCGCGCGCACAGCCATCTCCTTGCCTCGAACCACGCCCCGAGAGAGCTGCAGGTTGGCGACATTCGCGCAGGCGATCAATAAGACGAATCCGACGGCCCCCAGTAGAATCAGGAGAAGCGAACGCACGTTGTGGACAAGCAGCTCGTGTAGCGGAATTACTTCCACGCGTAAATGCGCCCGAAACCATGCGGCCCGAGGCGGGTATTCCTTGTCCATCTGCTGAGTGATGACTTGCAGGTCTGATTGCGCCCGGCGGATTCCAACGCTGGGTTTCAGGCGCGCGATCACCGTCAGGACGGCCCATACGGGGGAATGCGGAGAGAACCTCGCCTCATCGATGGCGAACGGTGTCCAGATATCTGCACTGGGATGAAACGTTGCCGGCATCACGCCAACCACAGTGTAAGCCGTGCCATCGAGCCGGATGGTCTTTCCTACGATGCGGGGATCGGCGCCAAATCGGTTGCGCCATAGGGTTTCACTGAGGAGAGCGACGTGGTCTCGGCCCTGCTTGCCTTCCGAGGAGAGAAACGTCCGGCCGATAATGGGTCGAACGCCCAGCATGGGAAAGAAACTGACAGTGACGTTCGTAATGCTGACGCGCGCCGCTTGGCCGGCCCCGGTAAGATTTGCGCCCGCCCCGCCGCCGGAAGCGCCAATCTGTTCGAAAACCTTATTATGCTCTTCCCAGCCGATGTAGTCGGGGCTGATGACGCCTGCGGCTTCATGAGTGAGCGTAAAACGTTCCGTGGCCCATACGAGGCGCGACGAATCCTTGTAGGGCAAAGGCCGCAGCAGAACCGTATCAACCACACTGAAAATCGCCGTGTT
>JBOGJY010000414.1:0-13673 GCA_050745325.1 Terriglobia bacterium | reverse complement strand
GGATGCTGGTTTCGGCGGAGACGATCGAAAGCATGATCGCCCACCAGGGAAGCTCGCGGCCTCCGAGGAAGTAATCGCGCAGGCTTTTCTGGCGGCTGCGGAAGTGCGCGCCGAAGATCGTGATGCCGATCAGATAGGCGAGGAGGACGACAAGATCGATGGGGCGAAGAGCCACTCAAACTCCTGCGTCAAACGGGCGATGTTGAGTAGCATAGCATTTGTACTACGCCGTGGCAGAGGGGCTAAAACGCCGGAGCGGGTTTGGAGTGCGGCGGTTTGCTGCCGTTACGTAGAGGCGGCTTTACGCCGCCAGACGAGCACTCAATCATTGGCGGGGTAAACCCGCCGCTACAAAGCGCCTTAAGCAAGCTTGCTCACTCCAGAGGGTGGCGGCGCCGGTTCAGCAGCGTTTTCCACGCAGGCTTTCAATGCCTTCTTTGGCGATTAATGGGACCATGCTGAGGGCGGCTGCCGGGTCCGCCCACCAAAGGCCGACCGTTGCGTTCAGGATAAGACCGGCCAGCATGATCGCAGAAAGGTACACACAGAATTGGGTTTGCGCGGAGTCGGCCACCAGGGCGGCGCTGTCAAGCCGAACGCCGACCTTCCGTTTTGCGCGCGCCAGGACCGGCATCACGATGAGAGATACAACCGCCAGCACGATGCCGGGAATACTGTGCCGCGGAGCTTCGCGCCGCGCCAACGCTAAGACGGCGTCAACGGCCACGTAGAGACCCAGGGCGATGAAACACAGGCCAACCACCCGCAATGAGAGTTTCTCCCTTAACTCTCTGCCTCGCTTATCCGAGTCCGCCGCGATACGCCAGAGCAGGACGCTGCCCGAGACGACCTCAATAAAGCTATCAATGCCAAAAGCCATCAACGAGATGCTGCCTGCCATGACGCCTGCGACGACAGCGACAAGACCCTCGGTGGAATTCCAGACGATGGTGAAGTATTCCAGGCGTTTGCCGCGGCGCACGAGCGCGCTTCGGTTCATTGTGGCGAGATCGGTCATTACACCCAGGATACTACTTTAGTGGCGCCGCAAGTTAATGCGCCCATCACCGCTTCTCCACACTCCGATGCTTTGACCGCATTAAGATACCGTGTAAATAAGCTATGTTTTGGCAGGGGCGCGGTTGACAAAACGGTGAAGGTCAAGTATCAATAAAGGATTGTGGTTATTCGGCTGGGGCGGAGAGATGCGTGTCAACTTATTTGCAAGGTAAGAAGCGTGGAAAAATCCGGTGGGTGCTGATCAACGCTGAGGGTTTGGTTTTGGGCAGGCTTGCGTCGCGGGCGTCCCGCATCCTGATGGGCAAGGACTGCGCGGACTATACGCCGCACGAAGACCATCGGGACGGCTTGATCATTTTAAATTCGGAAAAAATTGTATTGACCGGCCGCAAGCTTGAGAACAAAGTCTACCGCCACCACACCGGCTACCCTGGAGGGCTTAAGGAAATCTCGGCCCGCAAGCTGATGGAAACCCATCCAGAGAAAATCATCCGGGAGGCTATCCGGGGAATGCTGCCGAAGACGCGGTTAGGAGCTCGAATGGCGGCGCGTATGAAGATTTACCGCGGCCCCGCGCATCCCCATGCAGTGCAGAAGCCGGTCGAGGTTAACCTGGGCCGCTGAGGCTTGCTCAAAATCACATAGGAACAGAAGGAGCTATGGCGCCGGAAACAGTTCAGTATTACGGGACGGGAAGAAGAAAGACGTCGGTGGCTCGTGTGTTTATGCGGCCAGGAGAGGGCAAGATCGTCCTGAACCGCCGCGCGCTTGAACACTATGTGCCTTCCGAGGCGTTGCGGGTGGAGTTGCAGCAACCGCTCACGGCGACGGAGACGGCAGGGAAGTTTGACATTCTCATCCTTCTTCACGGCGGAGGTCTGCATGGCCAGGTTGGCGCCGCGCGGATGGGGATTGCGCGTGCGCTCCTTATTTTCAACCCTGAGTTGCGCGTCCAGTTGCGGCGGGGGGGATTTCTGACGCGGGATTCGCGCGGAAAAGAGCGCAAGAAGTATGGCCAGAAGGGCGCTCGCAAGAAGTTCCAGTTCTCGAAGCGGTAGAAAAACAGGTGTCAGGTTTCAGGTGTTAGTGAGGTTTTCGACGTCTGCCCGCCATACTATAGAACCGGAACGGCATTTTGCGTAAGCTGGCGCCTGACACCTTAAGACCTGACACCCGAATTTTGGAGGAGCATTGGCGACAATCAGCATGAAAGAGTTTTTAGAGGCGGGTGTCCATTTTGGACATCAGACCCGGCGTTGGAACCCCAAAATGAAGGAATACATTTACGGGGAGCGCAACGGGATCTACATCATTGACCTGCAGAAGACGCTCAAGCTTTTCAAAGAGGCCGCGAAATACGTCTCAGATGCGGCCTCCGAAGGCAGGACGCTGCTTTTTGTTGGCACGAAGCGCCAGGCGCAAGAGGCGGTCGGTGAGGAAGCGGCGCGCTGCGGGATGTTTTACGTCAATCACCGCTGGCTCGGCGGGCTATTGACCAACTATACGACCATTCAGAAATCGATTCAGCGGCTGAAGGAGCTCGAGGAAATGAGCCGCGACGGGCGCTACGACCTCCTGCCGAAGAAGGAAGTTCTGCGGCTCGAGCGGGAGCGCAAGCACCTGGACTACAATCTGGCGGGAATCAAGGACATGCCTGGAATGCCCGATGTGCTGTTTGTCGTCGATTCCAATAACGAGCATATTGCGGTGAAAGAGGCGCAAAAGCTGGGTATCCCGGTGGTGGGGGTTGTGGATACAAATTGCGACCCTGACCTGGTGGACTTTGTCATTCCCGGCAACGACGATGCCCTCCGGTCAATTCGTTTGTTTACCTCGCGGATTGCGGAGGCAGTGCTCGAGGGGCTGCAGTCCGCGGAGGATAAGCGGTTGGAAGAAGAGAAGCTTGCCGCTGAGCGCATCGCCGCGGAGATTGAGGCTGAGCGCGAGCGGACGGCGTTTGAGGGGCGGCAGGCGGAAGGGCAAGCCGGAGAGGGTGAGGATGCAGGCTACTTTGAGGCCGATTCGGGCCTTCCCGCGACCGTCGCCGATGCTGAGGAAGTAGAGGATGGACGGGTTAGGGTGCCTAAAATCCGGCGCAAGCCCGGCGCCAAAGTGCGGTCTGGAAAAGAGGGCGAAACCGGATTGGATGACTCGCCTGGTCCGGACCTCGTTTAGTGGTTTGGCGAAGCAAGGCCCACGCTCCGCTGCGCCTCAGAACCCGGATTCATTGAAGCTGGCTTCTTCGATTGCCGCTTAATTTCCCACGGGATCAAATACCTGGACGAGGACCGCGCGAGTCTTACGCGGCGGGGCCCAATATCCCTTTTGTGGCCCTTTGGCTCGCAGGCCTTGGAGGATACCGGAGAGCATGAGTATTTCGGCTGAGACAGTAAAGAAGTTACGGGAGATGAGCGGCGCGCCGCTGATGGAGTGCAAGAAGGCGCTCGAAGCGGTAGGAGGGGATCTCGAGCAGGCGTTTACGGAGCTTCGTAAACGCGGGCAGGCGGCGGCCGCCAAGAAGGCGGGGCGCGTGGCGGCTGAAGGATTGATTGGAACCTACGTCCATACGGGTTCGCAGATTGCGGTGCTGGCCGAGCTGAATTGTGAAAGTGACTTTGTGGCGCGGACCGATGAATTCCGGGAGTTGGCGCACGATATCGCCATGCACATCTGCGCTACCGATCCTAAATTCATCCGCAAGGAAGACGTTGACGCCGCGGCGCTCGAGCGCGAGCGGAGCATCCTCCGCGATCAGGCGGCGGCCTCGGGAAAACCGGCGGCCGTCATTGAAAAAATGATCGAAGGACGCCTGGGTAAGTTTTACGAGGAAAATTGCCTTTACGAGCAGCACTTTATCAAAGACGCGGCGGCTTCGCAAACCATCCGGGAATTAATCAGCTCGAAGATCGCCAAGTTCGGTGAAAATATCGCAGTCCGGCGGTTTGCACGCTTCAAGGTGGGCGAAGGCGCCATAAAAGAGGGCGCTGAAGCTAGCGCGCCGTCATGACGTTTCGAACATGTTTTCCTGGCCAGACCATATAGACATCGAATCTGCAGGTTGTTGATAGCGATTATGAGTGAACCCGCGTTTCATCGCATCCTCCTTAAGCTTAGCGGCGAAGCCATGATGGGTTCGCGAGGCTTTGGCGTGGATCCGGACATCGTCGCGCGAATCGCGCAAGAGATCCACGAGGTCCACGAGTCCGGCGTCGAGGTTGCGATTGTCGTCGGCGGCGGCAATTTTATCCGGGGCGTGGTGGCTTCGGCGGGTGGTTTCGATCGCGTCGTGGCGGATCATATGGGGATGCTGGCCACGGTCATCAACGCGCTGGCATTGCAGGACGCGCTCGAGAAGGCCGGATCGTACACGCGGGTAGTTACCTCGGTTGAGATGCGTGAGATTGCCGAGCCGTTCATCCGCCGGCGGGTGATCCGCCATCTTGAGAAGGGACGCCTGGTCATTCTTGCGGGTGGCACCGGCAGTCCCTATTTCTCGACGGATACGGCGGCGGCACTTCGTGGAATGGAAGTAAAGGCTGACGTTATTCTGAAGGCGACCAAGGTGAATGGCGTCTATGACCGCGACCCCATCACGTCGCCGGACGCAAAAATGTTCAGCCAGATCACTTACTTGGATGTCCTCTCCCGGGGCCTCGCCGTCATGGATACCACAGCGATTTCCCTGTGCATGGATAACGGACTGCCCATCATCGTCTTTAACCTGAATGTGCCCGGAAACCTGAAACGCGTGGTCTCGGGAGAAAAAATCGGATCGTTAGTGGCGCGCTGAGAGAGGGTGCGGAGGCGGATGCGATGGTGAAGGAAACGCTGGCTCAGGCCCGGACGCGGATGGCGAAGGCGGCCGCGGACCTTCAGCAGGAATTGGCTTCGGTGCGGACGGGCCGGGCCTCCACTGCGCTCCTGGATCACTTGAAGGTGGATTATTACGGCGCCCCCACTCCGCTTGGCCAGATTGCCACTCTGGGTGTTCCGGAGCCGACGCTGCTGACGGTGCAGCCGTGGGATCCGGGGCTGCTCGCCGCGATTGAGAAGGCTATTCGCGCTTCGGACCTTGGCCTCAATCCGGTAAACGATGGCAAGCTCCTGCGCGTTCCGATTCCGGCGCTCACGGAAGAACGCCGGAAGGAATTGGTGAAGCACATCCACACCGTTCTCGAAAAGCACCGGTTGACCGTCCGGAATATCCGGCGCGATGCGAATGAGGCTTTGAAGAAGCTGCTGAAAGACAAAGCAATTTCGGAAGATGACGAGCGCAAAGGCATCGACGAGATTCAGAAGCTGACGGATGATTATATTGGCAAGCTCGACGCGCAGGGCAAAGTGAAGGAGCAGGAGCTTCTGGAAATGCGTTAAGCGCCGCTCCTCTAGGCTAGCTGCCCGGCGCGTTTGGCAGGCTGCCGGGTTCAGATCAGCTTTTACTTACAAAAAAGTTTTGATTTGAGTTATAATCTTTTTGCGCGTTGCGAAT
Source organism: Terriglobia bacterium (assembly GCA_050745325.1). Taxonomy (GTDB): domain Bacteria; phylum Acidobacteriota; class Terriglobia; order UBA7540; family UBA7540; genus RH2-MAG17b. Next base: position 8,164 of record JBOGJY010000414.1, on the reverse strand, counting down.
TGCCCTTCAGGTTTTCCCTACGGGGTTCCAATAAAGGCTGTTTGTAACTGCAAATTGCCGAGGGGCGTTTTTGAGAAGCTCCCCGCTGCGGCGAGTTTTCTCTGGATGTTGCTGGTCCCGGAACACTTGACACCGTGGCATGGTATTTGCTACCTTCGAAAGGCTTTACCAACTATCGGATTCTCCCGCTGATAAGACATCAAAAGGGAAATATCCAAGAGGTTAGGGAGACAAGCTCAAAGTGCCCACTTTCAGTCAGATGGTTCGCCTGGGACGCAAGGCGTCGCGCTACAAGACGTCGAGCCCGGCGCTGGACAGTTGCCCGCAGAAGCGGGGCGTGTGCATCCGGGTCTATACCCAAACCCCGAAGAAGCCGAATTCGGCGTTGCGTAAAGTGGCGCGAGTGCGGCTGACCAACAGCATGGAAGTGACCACGTATATTCCGGGTGTCGGTCACAACCTGCAGGAGCACTCCATCGTTTTGATTCGCGGCGGGCGCGTGAAGGATCTTCCTGGTGTGCGTTATCACGTGATCCGCGGCACCCTGGATTCGGCCGGTGTAAATGACCGCCGCCAGGGCCGGTCGAAATACGGCGCCAAGAGGCCAAAGGCAGAAAGCAAAAAGTAGAAGGCAGAAGACGGTGGATAGCATGACGATGTCCAAGAGGAGGGGAGCTATGAGATTGCAGCTAGGGGATGCCGGACTTTATAAAGGTGAGATTGTTGTTAGGTTTCCGCGCCTTGCGAAACAGGACCATCGCTCATATCCACGTCATCTGGTGTGTGACTGTGGGAGTAGGGAGTTCTTGTTTAACGTAGAACCTGTGGAACGAAAGCGTCATATCCACTCTGCCCATCGGCTGAGGGTCCAAGCAGTTTGTCGCATGTGCGGACGGACCAAGACGGTTCGTCGCGGTGGCCTTCGACTGCCAACTGAACGCTAAAAGCTGAGAGCTATTCTATGCCCCGAAAGGGAACAGTTGAGCGCCGGGAAACTGCTGTGGACCCGGTATATGGAAATCAAGTTGTGCAGAAGATGGTGAATTGTCTGATGCACAAAGGCAAGAAGTCGGTTGCGCAGAGGATTGTTTACGGCGCGCTGGAACAAATTCGCGAGCGCACCAACGACGATCCCATTAAAGTTTTCAAGAAGGCCTTGGATAATGTAAGGCCAGCCCTTGAAGTGAAGAGCCGCCGGGTGGGCGGCGCGAACTATCAGGTGCCGGTCGAAGTGAACCGGAATCGTCAGACCTCTCTCAGTCTCCGCTGGCTCATCGGTTATGCACGGGATCGAGGCGAGAAGTCCATGGTTGAAAAGCTTTCTGCTGAACTTCTTGATGCCGCCAACAACCGGGGTGGGGCTATTAAAAAGAGAGACGATACCCACCGCATGGCCGAGGCGAACAAAGCTTTCGCCCACTACCGCTGGTAATCCCGAGGGTTCGGGAAGGCCTGAATTGTGACGGGATGTGATTTTTCCCGAAGTCCCGATCCGTCACACGGCCGCATGAGCGGCCCTAACCCATCACAGTCCGGTAAGGATTCCGGAAAAGTTCGCGCGCTGAGGGCGCGAAGCGAGTATCTAACTGTTTTTATGCCACGAACGACTCCGCTGGAGAAAACCCGGAACATCGGCATCATGGCGCATATTGACGCCGGTAAGACCACCACAACGGAGCGGATCCTCTACTACACCGGGATTACGCACAAGATGGGTGAGGTGCACGAGGGCACCGCGGTGATGGACTGGATGGAGCAGGAGCAGGAACGCGGCATTACGATTACCTCCGCGGCCACCACCTGCTTCTGGCGCGATATCCGGATTAACATCATTGATACGCCGGGCCACGTGGACTTTACGGCGGAAGTTGAAAGATCGCTCCGGGTGCTTGACGGAGCGATTGCTATTTTGGGTGCGGTCGAAGGGGTTGAGCCCCAAACGGAGGCGGTATGGCGGCAGGCGGATAAGTACCGGGTTCCGCGCATCGTTTTTGTGAATAAAATGGACCGCGCGGGGGCCGATTTCGAAGGGTGTGTGCAACAGCTCCGGTCCAAGGTGCACGCGACTCCGGTTGTGATTCAGGCTCCGCTTGGCGCCGAAGACCGGTACGCGGGAGCAATCGATATCATCCGCCGGCAGGCTCTGGTCTATCGCGATGAGACGCTGGGCGCCGACTATGACGTCAAAGAAATTCCGGCGTCAGAAGCCGGAGCGGCGAAACGCTACCGCGACCAGATGATCGAAACGCTGGCGGAGTTTGACGACGTCATTCTCGAAAAGTTCGCGCACGGCGGTGAAGTTACGGACGATGAGCTCCGCGCCAGCCTGCGGCGCTGCACCCTGACCATGAAGGTGGTCCCGGTGCTCTGCGGGTCGGCGTTCAAGAACAAGGGCGTCCAGCCGCTGCTTGACGCCGTAGTCGATTATCTTCCTTCGCCGGCCGACATTCCTTCCGTTGAAGGCTCTGACCCGGACAACGAAGAGAAATCGCTCACACGCGAGACCAACGACGATGCGCCCTTTTCGGCGCTGATCTTCAAGATTATGACCGATCCCTTCGTGGGGCAGCTCGCGTTTTTGAGGGTTTACTCGGGCTCGATGAAGAGCGGAGAGACGGTTTATAATCCGCGGCGCAGCAAGCGCGAACGGGTCTCCCGCCTGCTCAAGATGCACGCCAACAAGCGCGAGGAAATCAGCGAAGTCTACGCCGGTGACATTGCGGCCGCGGTGGGCCTGAAAGCCGTTTCGACCGGGGACACGATTTGCGATGAAAAGGCTGCGATTGTTTTTGAGGCGATGGATTTCCCGGCGCCCGTCATCTCGGTTGCGATTGAGCCGAAGACCAAAGCCGACCAGGAGAAGATGGGCCTTGCCCTCTCCCGCCTCACTCAGGAAGACCCCACGTTTAAGGTGACAACCGACCCTGATACGGGACAGACCATTATGTCGGGTATGGGCGAGCTCCACATTGAAATTCTTGTGGACCGGATGTTGCGCGAGTTCAGTGTGGGCGCAAACGTCGGCCGGCCGCAGGTAGCCTACCGCGAAACGATTCGTGGATCAGCGGAAGCGGAAAGCAAATACATCAAGCAGACGGGCGGCCACGGCCAGTACGGCCACGTGGTGGTCACCGTAGAGCCGCTCGGCCATCCCTCGCTCGAAGAGATCGAAGAGATCACCAAGAAAAAATCCACCAACAAATTTGACCCTGAGCTGAATTTTCTTTTTGTTGACGGAATTGTGGGTGGTGTGGTGCCCAAGGAATATATCTCGCCGGTCTATGCGGGAATGCGGGAGGCAATGGAGACGGGCGCTCTCGCGGGTTACGAGATGACGGGCATTAAGGCCGCGCTGATTGATGGCTCTTATCACGAGGTTGACTCTTCGGAAATGGCCTTCAAGATCGCCGGATCGATGGCTCTGAAAGATGGCGTGAGGAGGGCGCGTCCTTGCCTGCTCGAGCCCGTGATGAAGGTGGAGGTTGTGGTCCCGGAAGAGAATATGGGAGACGTGCTGGGCGATTTGAGCGGGCGGCGCGGGCGCATCGAAGGGATGGAAAAGCGTGGCTCAACGCAGATTATCCGCTCCACGGTTCCGCTGGCCGAGATGTTTGGCTACGCTACGGATTTGCGTTCGCGGACTCAGGGGCGCGCCTCCTATACGATGCACTTCCTCCGTTACGAGCAGGCGCCGGGAAACATTGAGGCGGAGATTATCGCAAAGGTGCAGGGTAAGCCGGTGGCTTCCTAACGATTTTAGAAAGGTCAGGCAGAGCACTTAAATTTCTCGCAGTGAGGCGAATGAGTTATGGCCAAAGAAAAATTTGATCGTTCGAAGCCGCACATGAACATCGGGACGATCGGGCACATTGATCACGGGAAAACGACACTGACGGCGGCGATCACCAAGGTGCTGTCGAAGCATAACCCGAAGGTGCGCTTCCGGGCGTTCGATTCGATTGACAATGCGCCGGAAGAGAAGGCTCGCGGGATTACGATTGCGATTGCACACGTTGAATATGAGACGGCGAAACGTCATTACGCGCACGTGGACTGCCCCGGGCACGCCGACTACATCAAGAACATGATTACCGGCGCGGCGCAGATGGACGGAGCAATCCTGGTGGTCGCGGCGACGGACGGGCCGATGCCGCAGACGCGGGAGCACGTGTTGCTGGCGCGGCAGGTGAACGTGCCTTATATCGTGGTGTTCATGAACAAGTGCGACATGGTGGAAGATCCGGAGCTGCTCGAGCTGGTGGAAGTGGAAGTGCGGGATTTATTGAACAAACACGGGTTTGCAGGGGACAAGGTGCCGGTGGTGCGGGGAAGCGCGCTGAAGGCGCTAGAGGGCGACGCGACCTATGAGAAGTCGATTGACGAATTGATGGCGGCGGTGGACAGCTACATACCGTTGCCGGAGCGGCAGATTGACAAACCGTTTCTAATGCCGGTGGAGGACATCTTCTCGATATCGGGACGAGGGACGGTCGTGACGGGGCGAATCGAGCGGGGGAAGGTGAAGGTGCAGGAAGAGATTGAGATTGTGGGGTTGAGGCCAGAGCCGTTCAAGCGGGTGGTGACCGGGGTTGAGATGTTCAAGAAGCTGCTCGACGAAGGGCAGGCGGGAGACAATGTAGGGATACTGCTGCGCGGAACGGAGAAGGAAGACGTGGAGCGAGGCATGGTCTTGGCGAAGCCGGCGACGATCACGCCGCACGTGAAGTTCAAAGCGGAGACATACATCTTGACCAAGGAAGAGGGTGGGAGGCACACGCCGTTCTTCAACGGATACCGTCCGCAGTTTTACTTCCGGACGACGGACGTGACGGGGGTGGCGAAGTTGCCGGAGGGAACGGAAATGGTGATGCCTGGTGATAACGTGACGATGGAGATTGAGCTGATCACGTCGATTGCGATGGAGAAGGGGCTAAGGTTTGCGATCCGGGAAGGCGGACACACGGTAGGCGCAGGCAGCGTCACCGAAGTGGTGCAGTAGGCTATTTAACTATGATGCTACACGAAAAAATTCGAATCCGGCTGAAGGGTTATGATCACCGCATCCTCGATCAGGCCGCAGTGGAGATTGTCTCAACGGCAAAGCGGAATGGAGCGCAGGTGGCAGGTCCGATTCCGCTGCCTACGGTGAAGAACAAGTACTGCGTTCTCAGGTCGCCGCACTGCGACAAGAAATCACGCGAGCAGTTTGAGATTCGCACGCACAAGCGGCTGGTGGATATTCTGGAACCGACGGGTTCGACCATCGACGCGCTGACCAAGCTGGACTTGCCTTCCGGCGTGGATATTGAGATTAAGGCTTTTGGCAAGGAACACACAAAGTGAGTGCATCGGGATTCTGAGGTTAGGGTAATGATGGCGCCTCCGGCGCCGCCCTTCTCTGGTCCTGGATGCCGGGTCACGAATATGGTAAACGGAATTCTTGGCAAAAAGCTCGGTATGACGCAGGTCTTTCAGTCGAACGGCGATGCTATCCCCGCCACGGTTTTGAAAGCGGGACCCTGTGTTGTGGTTCAGAGAAAGACTGCGAATAAAGACGGCTATGACGCGGCGCAGCTCGGGCTGGTGGAGTTGCCGGGACCGAAGCGTGTCGGGAAGCCGATGGAAGGGCACTTCAAGCGCGCCGGAGCTAATCCTGCCCGCTTTCTTCGTGAGGTCCGTCTGACTCCGGGAAACAATGAAGACGTCAAAACCGGCGACAAAGTTCTTGTGGATCAATTTAAGCCGGACGAGTATGTCGACGTGGTGGGCGTTTCAAAAGGCCGGGGTTTTGCGGGCGTTCACAAACGGCATCACTTCGGCGGCGGTGGCGGTTCTCACGGATCGATGTTTCATCGCGCCCCTGGCTCGATTGGCGCCTCGGCGTTTCCTTCCCGGGTTTTGAAAGGCATGAGGGCGGCGGGACACATGGGGGCGGCGCGGGTTACGGTGAGGAATCTGAGAGTCCTCCGGGTTTTGCCTGAGGAAAACGCCATTGTCGTAGAGGGCGCTGTGCCGGGACCCGAAGGGAGCTATGTCATGGTGCGCAAGGCAAAGGCTCCGAGGCGGAAACCGCAAGCCGCCGCAGCGGCTCCCGCGGGGAAGAAAAAGAAATAGGCGGAGTAGTATTGCGGGATTGAGATCAGAACATGGCCACTGTAGAAGTAAAAAACCTGGAAGGCGTGAAGGTGAGGGATCACCAGCTTCCCGATGAACTGTTTGCCGCCCAACCGAATCAGAGTCTGCTCTGGGAGGCGGTGAAGTCTTACCTGGCAAACCGCCGCCGCGGCACTCATTCCACCAAGAGCCGTGGGGAAGTGAGTGGCGGAGGTAAGAAGCCGTGGAAACAGAAGGGGACGGGAAGAGCGCGCGTGGGCAGTATCCGAAGCTCTTTGTGGCGGCATGGCTCTATTGCTCACGGTCCGAAGCCGCGAGATTATTCCACAAAGCTTCCGGCGGGGATGTTGCGCGGCGCGCTACGTTCGGCGCTGGCGGCCAAATATCAGGATCATAAGCTGACCGTGGTGGAGGGTTTTGATCTCTCCGAGCCCAAGACGAAAGCCTTTTCTGGGGCGTTGAAAAAGCTTGGGGTCGGGAAAACGGTGCTTGTGGTTGACGAAGCCGCCGGCCGCAATCTGGCGCTTTCGACGCGAAACCTTGCGGGATGTGACCTGGTCGTACACCATCGCGTTCATCCCTACGACGTCATGAGCCACGAGGGCCTCTTGATTTCAGAGGCGGCCTTGACCCGGATCGAGGAGGCGCTGCGGTGAAGAAGCATCCCTATCAAATCCTGCGCAAGGCGATCATTACCGAAAAAGGATTACTGGTTAAAGAGCAGTCCCGGACGCTGGTCTTTCAGGTTGATCCACATGCCAACAAGAGCCAGATCAAAAGCGCGGTGGAAGAGGCTTTCAAGGTGAAGGTTGAGGCTGTCCGCACGGCCAATTTTTACGGGAAAATGAGACGGCGCGGCAGAACGTCGGGATACCGGCTCGACTGGAAGTAGGCTTATATCAAGCTGAGGCCCGGAGAGAAAATACCTGAATACGGTGAGAGCATTTAGTCCTGGCGTCTTGCGGCTAGGGGCCAATCCGTGAATTTCGTGTTGTACCCGGACGAACATGAGCATTAAAACTTACAGACCGTATACCGAGACGCGGCGCTTTCAAACGGGGCTGACGTTCGAAGAGATTACCCAGGTAGGGCCGCATAAGCCGTTGCTCCAGCCGAAGACGCGGATTTCTGGGCGCAACAACGCCGGCCACTTGACCATTCGTCACCGGGGCGGCGGTCATAAGCGGCAGTACCGTATGGTTGACTTCAAGCGCGACAAGGCGGGGGTTGTGGCGAAGATCGCGACGATTGAATACGACCCGAATCGCTCGGCGTTCATCGCGCTCCTGCACTACGCTGACGGTGAAAAGCGTTACATTCTTTATCCGCACGGCTTGAAGGTGGGTGACAAGGTTGTCTCCGGGTCAGGGGCGGATATTGTGGCGGGCAACGCCCTGCCGCTCAAAAATATTCCGGCCGGGACCATGATTCATAATATCGAATTGAGACTCGGCAAAGGCGGCCAGTTGGTGCGAAGCGCGGGAGGGGCGGCGCAGTTGCTTTCGAAGGACGGCGAATACGCGCAGGTCCGGCTGCCCTCGGGAGAGGTTAGGAAGATTCACGTCGATTGCATGGCGTCCATCGGACAGATCGGGAATCTCGATCACGAGAACATTACCTTGGGAAAGGCTGGCCGCAGGCGGTGGCTGGGAATCCGTCCGACGGTGCGCGGTGTGGTCATGAATCCCGTGGATCACCCGCACGGCGGCGGTGAAGGAAAAACTTCGGGCGGGCGCCATCCGGTGACCCCCTGGGGAAAGCCGACACGGGGATACAAGACTCGCAATAACAAGCTGACGGACCGATTCATCGTCAAGCGGCGCGAAAAGAAATAAAGGGAGAAACCTTTGGGCAGGTCACTAAAAAAAGGGCCGTTTGCTGATGGCCACCTCATGAAGAAAATCGAGCTGCTGAACCGGCGATTCGAGAAGAAGGTGGTGAAGACCTGGTCGCGGCGCTCGACGATCTTTCCGGAGATGGTGGGGCACACGATTGCGGTGCATAACGGCAAAAAGTTCATTCCCGTTTATATTACCGAGAACATGGTGGG
>JBOGJY010000413.1:0-11280 GCA_050745325.1 Terriglobia bacterium | reverse complement strand
CTGCGGCGCTGGCGGTACTTCGCGGGCTGGAAACCGCAGTCACCGCCAGACCGAAGGGGCGGCCTTCAATCGGTAAGGCCTGAACGTAAGAGTCCGGCACGCTTCCTCCTCAGATACCTTCTCAATCTACTCAGTAAGACGGCCTTGGGATTTAAGACTACTTGTTTCGACGGGCAACCGGAGGGGTCCGGCCCCTCGCATGTGCTTATAATCGCAAGGGTGGTCAGGATGGAGGCCATCGAGAGATTGTCGTGGCCTCACACCCTGTCCACCCTCCCCCTCCCGCTTTCCCCCTTCACCCGCCGGGCGCCTTGCTTATTGGTTAGTGAAGCTCAAATCGGCAGCGTTTCATCTGTGTCATGAAATGTGCAATTTTTTTGGACCTGCCAAGGGCATCCATTGGTTGGGCGCCAGACGGCGGCTATCAGATTTGGCGAAAGAAGCGAGTACGCAATAATGCCGCTGCGTCCCTGGGGTCAACGGCGCGAACAGGCTGGGAGCGCGAGAATTCATACACCGCGCCGGTCACTTGGCCTCGCACGCGCGCTGGCCAGTTTTTCAAGTAGTGGAGGTTCACCGTTGGATGCGCCACCGGCGCGGCGGGCGGAGTTTGGGCGGAAGAGACCGGAGTTTCAAATCCGCTAGAGCCTTCCAACCGGGGAGTTGGCGGCGCCGGCGGCATCATGGTACTTCTCAGCGCCGTTCGTTTCTGACCGCAGCACATGATTCGTTTCTCCTTCTTGGGGTTGTGAAACCGACTGGAAGAGCGCCGGGTCGCGGCCAAGACGCTCCAAAAGGCAGGCGGCGCCTGAGATCGCGAGCCAGGTGAATAGCCAATCGACGGGTTTTCCTGAAACAAAGACCGCCGCCAGCGCCGCGATCCATAGGCTGAGGCAGTAAAAGCAGTCCATCAGGCTGCCAACCAGCCCATCACCCAGGCGGGCGCGGAAGCGAACGATTAAGTCCGCCGGGCCATCCTCATTCGACAGCAGATGTGTTACCCGCCAAGTGGCGAGGACAGCCAAAGTAAACCTGATCCACCAACTCGTCTCGCTCATTGAACCCAATGTGAAGAGGCAAGTCCAAGAAGACCCTTGCCTCTTCGGTTCGAATTGCGCCAGAACGCCCGCCTCGGCCTCACTTAACTTCAGTAAGGGTAGGGCACGGCGTCAGAAGTACAAAGGCGCTGGTTGCCGGACTGTCGTACTGCGACTGCCGGCTGTAACCGTTGGTGGCCCGCGCCGCGCAGTAAACATTTACGGCAAAAGCGGCCTGACTGCACGTGCTCGCGCATGAGGCTGTGGGACCCAACAGCGCTCCTGCCGTATGGCTGAACGTTGCGGGCAACCCCGGCGAGCCGGAACTGGTACTGGTGGACGGAGGCGACGGCGGAATGCTTGCCGCCAGGCACCCTGGAACGCCTCGGTAAACGTCCAGAGTCCAATCCAGGAAATTCTCCGGCTGGTAAGCCACGTAGCCGATGCCAACGTTGTCAGCGGCGCTGCCGTAGTACAGCAGACCACACGAGTCACTCTTCGTCCCATTCACCTCAACCGCGGGAACTTCGGCGATCGTGGGGTTGTTGTCCACCTGGATACGGAAGACCAGGCGTCCATGATTCGTCACATTTGCCGGCGGGGCCGGGACGTAGGTGTTCGGTGGCCCTCCAAGCTGGGGCAGTATGAAAGTGAATGGACCGGGAAGCGGCGGGTCTCCAGCCTGATTACCCACGGTGGAACCGCCCGGCGGGTTCGCGCACGGCACAAACTTCCCGGACGCATCGAAGAATTCCAGCATGAGCGTGCACATGCCGTTCGGCACGGATCCACCTGTGCTGTCAAAATAGGCGAACGGCCGGTCAGAGTAGTCGTCAATGTCAATCCAGCCGGTGGTGGGATCGGGAACCTCGAACAAGCCGGAGTTTGGCCCTACGGTCTGAGGCCCAAGGTTATAGGAGTTCACCACGAACACCGGGCCGGGAAGAATCGTCAGGTAGCGGTGATTGACCGGCGCGCTGATAGCTGTGGGCGCGGGATCGCCGTCAAACATATAAGACCAGCGGTAGTAACGGATGTTGTTCGAGCGCAGATTCGGATCCAACTGCATTTGCAGCGGGAGCGTGCCACCCCAGGGAGCCGGATTGGCGTTATAACCCGGATCAAGCAGCAAACCCGTGCCCGTGCCCGTCTGAATGCCATTGATGAAACGCAGGTCTTCATTCCCGATGGCCGTCGGCCATACGTATAAATAGCCGGGACCCGGATTGCCGGACGGCTGGCAGGCGACCGCCTGCGGGTCATTCACCGTGATGACCACTTCTTCGGAGCCGTTGTAGTTGTAGTAGGTGCTGCAAGCAATCTGCGGGTCAGAAATCTCCGTCTCAACTCCGTTAATCGTTTGGACCACTTCGAAGTAGAGGTCGGGGAAATCCTCTGGGCAATAGAAGCAAATCTCGGCGGCGAAAGAGCCGTCCGACTGGAGCGGCGCTTCACCCAGCTCTTGCCAGCAGAATGCCCAGTCTGGAATCAGCTCGCACCAGAATGGCCAGAGGATGAGCTTATTCACAACAAGGTACTGCTTGAGTTGCGCGTCTTCGAGGGCTGCCAGCGTGGTTCGAACCTCTGCCAGCGAAGATGCGGGTGCGACCTGGGCGGCGCCTTTCGAGACCGCCGAGGCCGCTTTCGCGGATTTCGCGAGCCGCACCGTTCCTCCAGCCGCTGACGCACGAGCGCTAGGCGCGAGCGATGGACGAGCCTGGAGGTCCACTCTGTCCACGGTCTGGAGGTTCAGCTTTTGGAGAATCTGGTTACGCAAAGTCACGAGTTGGAAAGAGGCCAATTGGTCCAGCGCGCACGCCAAATCAACCTGAAAGATTTGGACGACGCCGTTGCAGATGGGCGCATAAACCGAGGTCGTGCCACCCGGATTCAGCAGCTTTTGCACGTATCCGTGGACCAGAATGCATACCTCAAACCAGCAGCGCCATATCGGCGGATAAACCCTGAACTGGAACTCTTTGACTCCTAATTGCGGAATGTAATCCTTGGTTAAGGAGCTTGCCTTGGCCAGTTGCGCGGCGAGGTCCTGCGCGGGCTTTTTTTCTTGGATCAGATCCGGCCCTACCATCACCCGGTAGCTCTGGCTGGATTGGGTCTGGAACGTGATATTTTGTCCGGTCACGGGTTTCGAATCCGCCAAGCGGCCGGCGCGGTCAAAGAGATATGCCCTTGACGCGGGTTTCTGATCCCCTTCCGCCAGCCCGTGAAACTTAACCTGCACCGTGAGTGTCGTCGTGTTGTCGCTCGCCATAGTTCCTCCTCGCGCCGATTGAAAGGGCGCCCCGAAATGGGCCGTCGCGCAGAATTGCGAATCGCATTGGCCTGTGTCTGTTATCTGTTCGTCTTATAGTGAGACTGGCAAGCGGATCGTTTCATGATTGGGGGATTTTTTATGCGGCGCCCCTAATCGCTGGTTTTTGGCCAGGATGTATTTGGCCGCAACTTTTGGTCGAGCGATGTGTTTATCTCAACGGAAGGGGTCAAGAGGGTGGTCCGATCTGCCGATAGGAGGGGCCAGGGGTGTGAGCTACATTCTACTATTGCCGTTAGCGCCGCTTGGTGTGGTTGAATTTACCGCCCGTGGGGATGCAGACTACCGCAGTAGCCTGCCAGATGGTCCGGGGTCGTTCAACATGCGTCATCTGATTAACAAAGCGGCTGCAACGTCATTGCTGGCGGTGATGACGGTTTCCCTTGCGGCGCTTCCGCTCAGCGGCGCCGGTCAAACGGCGCAGCAAAAGAGCCGGCCTGGTCAAATCCAACTGGGAAAGCGGAAACAGCCTCTCAGCCAAAGGCAAATGGCCGAACTTTTGCTTAGCCGAATTACCTTTGGCGCCCGTCCAGGCGACGTCGGGCGGGTGCTTCAGATGGGATTAGACAATTTCCTCGATCAGCAGATCCACCCGCGTACCCTCGATGATTCCTCCGTCGAAGCCAAACTCCAGGATTTGCAGACGCTCAGTATGCCGCCCGCCGAACTTGCGGAGGATTTTCCGCCGCCCATGCAGGCGAAGCGGCGGGAACAAAGGCAGCTTGCCGCTCTGAAGCGGCAAAATGGACAGCCGAGTAATCAGATGGAAATGCAGAATTTCGGCGCGCCGCAAGCTGCGGATCAAGCCCCTGCTCAAGCCCCGGACCAAAACGCGCCGCAGGCCCAAAGTGAGCGCCAAGGCGAGCCCGCGCCTGCAAGGATGATCCCCCAGGCGGCCGATTCTATCCGCGCCGGGGGACAGAGCAATGCCATCACCGTGCCTGCCGGCGCGTCGCAAGTTCAGCCGGGGCCGCAAGAGCCGCAGGGACCCCGTGAAATCCTCATGCAACTCAGTCAGGAAGAGTTGCTGCGCGCCGTTTACAGCCAGCGCCAACTGCAGGAAGTGATGGTCCACTTTTGGATGAACCATTTCAACGTTTACTGGCCCAAAGGGGCGGACCGCTACTACCTGACCTCGTTTGAGCAAAACGTAATTCGTCCACACGCGCTGGGTAATTTCCAGGACCTGCTGGTGGCCACGGCGGAAAGCCCGGCGATGCTCTTCTACCTCGACAATTGGATGAGTGTGGCGCCCGACCAGCAAAATGCACAGGGTTCCGGCTTTCGCCCGTCAGCCCCGGGCATGTTCGGTCCGTTTGGTCCAAGGCGCTTCCCTCAGCGGGCACGGCAGGACCAGAAGGCGAAGACCAAGCGAGGGCTGAATGAGAATTATGGCCGCGAGTTAATGGAACTCCACACCATTGGGCTCCACTACACGCAACAGGATGTGACGGAGGTCGCGCGCTGCTTCACCGGCTGGACCCTTCAGCGGCCAGGACAGGGAGGCAGCTTCTATTTCAACCCGCGCTTGCACGATTACGGCAAGAAGGTGGTGTTGGGTTATACCATTCCGGCCGGGCAGGGCATTGAAGACGGGTTTGAGGTGTTGCACATACTTGCCATGAGTCCCTACACCGCTCAGCACATTGCCTTTGAGCTTTGCCAGCATTTTGTGGCCGATAATCCGCCGCAGGATCTGGTCGACCGCGCCGCAAGGACCTACCTGGCCACTCAGGGTGATATCCCTTCGGTGCTGAAAACCATCCTGACTTCGCCTGAGTTTTATTCGGAAGGAGCTTACCAGGCCAAAGTGAAATCGCCCTTCGAATACGTCGCCAGCGCCTTGCGCGCGCTGAATGCCCAGACCGACGCGGGCCAGCCGTTATTCGGCGCCATGGCGCAGATGGGCGAGCCGATGTTTATCTACGAGGCGCCCTCGGGTTACGACGACGTGGCCGGAACCTGGATCAACTCGAGCGCCCTGCTGGCGCGGATGAACTTCGCCATTGCATTGTCCCTGGGGCGTATTCGCGGGACCGAAGTGGATTGGCAAGCCCTCGAGGGTCGCGGCGAAACAACGCGCCAAACGATCGAGCGCGTTGCGGAGCAATTGACGGGAGGCGCGCTTTCGCCCGCTACTGAGGCGGCCATCCTCAACAAGCTGACCCATGGCGATCCGGCGGGCCGGGGGCAGACCGGCCCGCAAACGCGAATGATTGCGGGCTTGATGCTGGCGTCACCGGAATTCCAGAAACGGTGAGAAAAACGGTGGTTCGTAATTCGGGTTTCGTGGTGAGTAGCGCCGGACTTTATGTCCGGCACTGTCGCCCCGAAGGGCGGCTCTACAGAAGCTATTCATACTTTTATCATTAAAATAAAGTCCAAACCCGGCACCGCCGCCCTGAAGGGCGGCTCTACAGAAGCTGCTTTAAGAAGGAGACTCAGTAATGGACATCACGCGGCGTTATTTTCTGAAGTCGGCGGGTTTGAGTTTGTTTGGCGTGGGCGCGGTACCCGCATTTCTACGCCGGACGGCTTACGCCATCGAAGGTCCCCGTCCGGCAGCCCGCAGGAAAGTGCTGGTGGCAATCTTCCAGCGCGGCGCCGCCGATGGCCTTAATATTGTGGCGCCTTACGGCGAGAAGGACTACTACAAAATGCGGCCCACGATTGCCATTCCGGCGCCCGGCAAGGCGGGGGACGCGAGCGAGGCGGCCATCGATCTCGACGGCTTTTTCGGCTTCCACCCACGGCTTGACGCACTGAAGCCCATCTTTGACCAGGGACACTTGGCGGTGATTGACGCCGTAGGCTCGCCGAACAACACGCGCTCCCACTTCGAGGCGCAGGATTTTATGGAAACGGCGACGCCCGGCGAGCCGAACACCAAAGACGGATGGCTGAATCGCTACTTGCGCTATACCCCGGAGGCGGATGCTACGCCGTTCCGCGCCGTCGCCGCCTCGCCGCGTATGCCGCTGACGCTGCAAGGTCCCGCGCACGCGCTCGCCATCGAGGACGTGCGTAACTTTAAACTCCGCTTGAATCCCAATCGCCCGGACATGGCCGGCATGGGAAACGCGTTTCAGGCGCTTTACGCTTCCGCCTCTGACCCGCTGCTCACCAGCACCGCGCGCGAGACCTTCAGCGCCGTGAAGACGCTCGATCAGATTGGCGGTCAGGGCTATCTTCCTGAGAACGGCGCCCAGTATCCGGCTGGCCAGCTTGGACGCCACATGCAGGAAGTAGCCCAGCTCATCAAGTCTGGTGTCGGCCTGGAGGTGGCGTTCGTGGATGTGGGAGGATGGGACCATCACGTGAACGAAGGCAGCGTCACCGGGCAGCTTGCCGGCAGGTTGAAGGAATTTGGCGATTCGCTCGCGGCGTTCCATCAGGATATGGGGGAACGAATGGCGGATGTTGTGGTGCTCTCCATGTCGGAGTTTGGACGCACCGCGCGCGAGAATGGTAATCGCGGCACCGACCACGGCCACGCCAACGTGATGTTTGTGATGGGCGGCCCGGTCAAGGGCGGCAAGGTCTACGGCAATTGGCCCGGACTTAAGCCTGGCCAGCTTAATCAGGACCGCGACCTTGCGCTCACCACGGACTTCCGCGATGTTTTTGCCGAGGTGGTCACGCGCCACTTGGGAACCCGGTCCGCTTCCAGCATCTTCCCGGCGTTCAGCGTCTCTCCAGAGCGTTTTTGCGGCTTTCTGGCCTGACCCTCCTTCCCTGCAAGCCTCTCCCCAAGGCTTGCGGTCCTGAGGCCCGTGCCTCAGAAAAGGCCAGCGGCAGAGTGGGGGCCGTTCGTCTTCCGCCGGTTCAGCCTTCTGGCGGAACCGGCTGTTTTCGGGTGGTCCCTGTTCTGTAATTCGAAGCGGCGAAGAAGTATTTCCGCCCGCTTAACGCGCATGACATTCTGCCGTTCCGGCTATTCTTTTATCCTACGTTTCCAATCATGTGTAGCGCCGGGTAGTGTCTCAGTTTGATGTAGAGGCGGCTTTATGCCGCCACATATGGCGGGGTAAACCCGCCGCTACACCCGAAACTGCGATACTACCTAGGGCCGACATGGGGTTGTATTTTGCCAGCGCCACAAAGCGGCATGAAGGGCTACAATAATCCAAATGGCAGGGCATTAAAGGGCAGAGACGAAACGGCTAAGCTGAGTCTGCCCTCGGCGGATGACCCGTGCACGTTATACGCGTCACTGCGCTTCATATGCATCGGATGGGAGCGAATCGTCATCTAGTAAAGGTGCGAGGCGCGATTTATGACCGCGTGAGTGAAAACGGATCATTGATGTGATTGGGTCAAGTTCTATATCCTCTCACCTCCGGCCCCTCTCCCCCGATTCGCAGGGTGAGAGGGTGGACCGCATAGCGGGACGGGTGAGGGGGCGCGGCCCGTCGGTCTCAGGCGCAGCCTCGCTGGTATTCTGATTCTTATGTTGAAAAGGCGAAAAGGCATTCTCATTACCCTCTGCATCGCCGCCGCATTTATTGTGGCGTGCGTAGTGGTTGCGCCCCGGTTATTCCAGGTGGATCGCTACCGGCCGTACGTCATTTCGCTCATCGAGCAAGAGAGCGGCAGGCGCGTCGAAATCGGGCGGCTTGGTTTGACAGTTTTCCCTTCCATCACTATTCGCGTGGACGATCTCGCAATCTCCAATCCACCTGGGTTCCCGGCTGGAAATTGGCTGCAAGTGAAGCGGATCAACGCGCGACTTGACGCGGGCGCGCTCTGGCATCATCAGATTGTGATTCACTCCCTTGATCTCACCGGACCCAGCTTGAGCCTGCTCTCAGACGCGCACGGCCGCTGGAATTATCAGGCGCCGCCATCCGGAAGACTTGCTGCTGGCCTGCCGTCCGGCCCCGGTTCTGGACCCTCCAATTTGCAAGATTCCCCCGCCAAGCCAGGCGCCGCGGATCCTCCGCTGTTTTCACTGCAGGAAATCTCCGGTGTTTCGTTGAAGGATGGAAGTCTGGTGATGGCCAATATCACGCCTAGTGGCGAGCCCGGCCCTCCGGCGGTTAAGGCTCAGGGCATCTCGACCGATCTCAAGAACATCAGCCTGGCGGCTTTTGCCAATCCTCACGCTGCCACGACGGGTGTTCCGGCCGCCACAGGCGAGTTGCATCTTAAGACCCTTCAGGCTGGAAGCGTGCAGATGGTGAACGTCGCGTCCTCGATTCAGGCAACACCGGCCGCAATCCAGCTCAACAATGTGAAATTTGATTTTTATGGCGGTCACGGCCAGGCAAACATCCTGCTGAATCTTGCCGCAACCGCCCTGCAATATACCGCCGAAGGCAATCTGAGCGGTGTGAATGCCGCGGCGGTGCTCGCCAATTTCCCGCAGGCGCGCGGCCAGATCACAGGGACCCTGGAAAGCCGCTTCACGTTTTCCGGCGAGTCTCTATCTTCGCCCGATCCCTGGGCGGGAAAGCAGGGGCAGGGAACATTGACGGTTCGAAAAGGCCGGTTACCCAAACTTCAGTTGGACAAGGCGATGTTGGATTTGGCCCGTGTCGCGCAGATGGGGCCGGTCTCCGGAGATCCGTCCGCCTTTTCCGTCATTTCTCTGGATTGGCGCCTGGCTAACGACTCCATTACCACCCGGAACGTCCACATGGAGGGTAACGGTATGGCACTTGAGGGTTCAGGTACGGTCGGCTTAACCGGACCGGGCAGGCTCAACTATCAAGGCGTGGCAGAAATCACAGCAAAACAGAATGCCCTCACCAACCTTTTGGCCAATTTCTCCGGCGCGACGTTCGCCCGCGGCAAGCTGGGGGTGCCGTTCACGCTGGAAGGCACGCTTGAAAAGCCGTTGTTCCGGCTCAAAACAAGCGAGGAATTTGGCAAAGCTCTGGCGGCGCCAGGACGCAACGGCAACCAGACGCAGCAGAACCTGCAGAATCTTTTCAACCTGTTCAAGCGCAAAAAGTAAAATTGGAAGGGCGGCGTTTCAGGGTCCGCATGGCGCCGGGTGAGGGGATTCGTTTGCGGACACACAGAATACGCCAGCGTAAGGGCGAATAGCAGAGCTTAGTTATCTTGCAAAACTATGAATATCATCATCGCCGCAGCTATCATCATTATTGTCTTCACCGCGCTGGTAATTTATGTATTGCTGCGAGCAGGCCGCAACTTGAGGCGAGCCGCGAGCCAACTGGACAAGGACTGGTCTGACATTGAGGTCCTCATGAAGCAGAGAAATGACGATCTTCCCCGGCTGGTGCAGACGTGCCGCAGTTATATGCCCGCCGATCATCGGGCGCTGAAAGCGGTTTCTGGCGCTCGCAGCGCGTATCAGAAAGCCCGTTCCCTCGAGGAGAAGTCCGCGGCTTGCGGAATTGCCGTTCGGTCCCTTCAAGAGCTCTTTTCAGAAGCGGGAAAATCTGAGGGTCTCAAAAGTAATAGCATCTACACTCAACTTCACAGCCGGCTGGTTGAGCTGCAAGAGAAAATTGACGACCGTTGCGATCTCTACAATGATGACGCCGCGCATCTGAACGCCCGATTGGCGCGGTTTCCCGGAAACCTTTTTGCGGGCAAGGGCGCCCTCCGGCCCCGGCCGTTCGCGTCACTGGGTCAGGCTGCCGCAAACAAGGAGCGTGGCTAGAACCGCCGGAGCAGTTTGCTGAAAAACGTGGTGCGTCCGCTTTATGCCGCCACGTGCGAACCGAAAGCACAGGATTTGTGGCGATGTAAAATCGCCGCTACCTTCGGAGGCGGAAACGGAAACGCAGAGGACGCTACGAAAAATGCGGATAGAAAAAAAGGCCCGCTTTTTTCGAAGCGGGCCTTGGGGAAAGGAGTTGATACAAGAAGCTTGAAACTTACCTCTTCTTCTTTTTAGCTGCTTTTTTCTTTGCGGGCATCAGCGATTGCACCTCCTTTTCAAATTTTCCTGAACTTCCGAGTAGCGCCACCCCTTGGGGTTTTCTGCGCCACTGCCCCTATATGTAGTATTAATTGCAAAGCTTGTCAAGCGTTTTCTTTTCAGAATTTTACATTGTTATAAACTTGTAATAAACGCGCGTTGTCCGGGCGCGCGATCGAAGCCGTCACTCTCCTGATAACGAACCAAAATCATCCTGGCGTTGCGTCCGGAAATTACGATGACTTATTCGGCGCGCATTCTTTCTATTGTAGCGCCGGGCTTTACGCCCGGCATGCCGCCCTAAAGGGCCGCGCTACTTGGGTGTTTGACGCGCGCCGGGAGAACTCGGATAATTGTTTTAGCGATCCAGGGAGGAAAATCGACATGGAAAAAGCCACCTTTGCGGCGGGATGTTTTTGGGGAGTCGAAGCCACGTTTCGCAGCACTCCGGGAGTCGCCTCAACCCGCGTGGGTTACACCGGCGGAACACTGAAGAATCCTACATATCAAGATGTCTGCGCGGATCACACGGGTCACGCGGAGGCTGTTGAAGTGACTTATGATCCGGCGCGTGTATCCTACGAGGACCTGCTGAAGATCTTTTGGGAAAACCACGATTCCACCACGCTTAACCGCCAGGGACCAGACGTGGGAACGCAGTACCGCTCCGCCATCTTCTGGCATAACCCCGCGCAAGAAGCGGCGGCCCACGCTTCCAAAGAGCGGCTGGAGAAGTCGGGCGCTTATCGCCGGCCAGTGGTCACCGAAATCCTTCCGGCGGCCGAATTCTGGCCGGCCGAAGATTATCACCAGCAGTATCTGGAAAAGCGCGGACTCACGCACTGCCACATTTAATCGGGAACGCGCTGAGAGACAATTAATACGAATTTGACGTCAACCATGGGATCGTTTAGGGGATGCTGCGCTGATGTCATCCTGAGCGCAGCGAAGGATCTGCTTGTAGGGTGTGAGAAAAGCAGATTCTTCGCTACGCTCAGGATGACACCGTGAGGAAT
>JBOGJY010000412.1:0-3474 GCA_050745325.1 Terriglobia bacterium | reverse complement strand
CGACCCGGCGGCGGCCTACCGTTATACCGAGTGCCGCCTTGCCCGGCTGGCGGAGGAGTTGCTTGAGGATATCGAGAAGGAAACCGTCGATTTCGTCCCCAATTTTGACGAGTCCACCGAAGAGCCGTTGGTTCTGCCCACGCGCGTTCCAAACCTGCTGATCAATGGTTCGGACGGCATTGCGGTGGGGATGGCCACCAAGATTCCGCCCCACAATCTTTCTGAGATTATCAACGCCACGATCCTATTAATCCAGAAACCGCAGGCCACGCTCGATGAGGTTCTCAAGCTCATCCCCGGTCCGGACTTCCCAACCGGCGCCTATCTTTATGGCAAGGCCGGAATCAAGGCGGCGTATGCCACAGGGCGCGGCCAGTTCACCATGCGCGCCAAGGCGGCCATTGAGCGGCCCATCAAAGACAAGCAGCAGATTGTGATCACCGAAATTCCCTATCAGGTAAACAAGGCGAAGATCATCGAGCGCGTTGCGGCGCTTGTGCAGGACAAGAAAATCGAAGGGATTTCCGACATCCGCGACGAATCCGACCGCGAGGGTATGCGGATTGTGATTGAGCTGAAGCGCGGCGAACAGCCCGAAGTGATCTTGAACAATCTCTACAAGCACACCCAGTTGCAGGAAACCTTCGGCATGATCCTGCTGGCCATCGTCAACGGCCAGCCAAAGACGCTTGGGCTGAGCGAAGCCATCCAGATCTTCATCGATCATCGTGTCACAGTGGTCCGCCGCCGGACCGTCTACGACCTGCGCAAGGCGCAGGAACGCGCGCACATCCTGGAAGGGTTTCTCAAGGCGCTCAGCCATCTCGACGCCATCATCAAGCTGATTCGTGGTTCGAAGGCGCCCCGGGAAGCGCGCGACGGCTTGATCGCTCAGTTTGAATTCACGGAGCGGCAAGCCCAAGCCATCCTCGAGTTGCAGTTGCAGCGGCTCACCGCGCTCGAACGCGATAAGATTCAGACGGAATTCGACGAGCTACAGAAGAAAATCGCCGAGTATCAGGAGATTCTCGCCAGCGAAAAAACGCTCAAAAAACTCATCGTCGATGAGCTCAAGCAGGTGCAAAAAGACTACGGTGATGAGCGCCGCACGGAAATCATTGAGGAACAGGCGGAAATACGCCTTGAAGACCTCATCAGCGTGGAAGACGTGGTGGTGACGGTCTCGCACTCGGGCTACCTCAAGCGCACGCCGCTCACCACTTACCGGCAGCAGGGGCGCGGCGGAAAAGGCCGCCTGGGCATGAAGACGCGCGATGAGGATTTTGTCGAGCACCTCTTTGTGGCCTCGACACACAGCTACATTCTGGTGTTCACCAATACCGGCAAGCTCTACTGGCTGAAGGTGTATGAAATTCCAGACGTCGCCGCGGCCGCGAAAGGTAAACACGTCCTGAATCTGGTCAATCTGGCGCAGGGTGAGAAAGTCGCGGCCGTGCTGGCAGTCAAGGAGCTACCTGAGGAGCCCAAAGAAGTCACCGTGGAAGGCGAATCCTACGCCGCGGAAGGCTACGTGGTTCTGGCGACGCGCAACGGCATCATCAAGAAGACGCGCCTGCACCAATTCTCGAATCCCAACTCGCGCGGCATCCTGGCGATGAGGATTGAGGACGGTGACGAGCTGATTGGAGCCAGGTTGACGACGGGCCAGGATACCGTTTTTCTGGCCACTCACGAAGGCATGGCCATCCGGTTCCTCGAGAATGATGTGCGCGACATGGGCCGCGCCGCTTATGGCGTCAACGCCATGAAACTGGAGAAGGACGACTACATTGTGGGGATGCAGATCGTCGGCGAAAAAGAGCTCATCCTCTCGATCACCGAGAAAGGCTATGGCAAGCGAACCGCCATCACTGAGTACCGCCTTCAGACGCGCGCCGGCAGAGGGGTGATCAACGTGAAAACGGTGGAGCGTAATGGGAAGGTCGTCTCCGTGCTGAGCGTGGCGGAAGATTCGGAAGTGATGCTCATCAGCCAGCAGGGCAAAATCACGCGGCTCGATTCGGGCAAGATTCGTGAGAGCGGACGCTCCGCCCAAGGGGTCCGGCTGATTAACCTCGAAGAGGGCGACCAGGTGGCGGCGGCTTGCCTCGTGACCATGGACGCCAACGGCAACGGGGAACCGGGACCAGATTCCGCTCAGGGAACGTTGATCCAGTAACGGGGGTGACAAAGGCTCCGTGCACGGCAAGGGAGAGCCTGAACCTCCTAGCGGCGTCTCCCACCATTCTCATTTTTGAACCGCTGCTGCGGGTATGTCCACGCCCACTTTGGAAATATCCAATGTGCGGCGTCCCGCCATCAGAAAGACGACGGCGGTTAAGTGTTGGTCTTTGGCTGCGAGCTCACCTGCGGGGACGTGAAGCGCCACCTCGGCTGACTTATTCACCGCGCCCGGAACGAAGGAGTTCAGCACCAAGGAACCGTCGCTCGCGCGGTATTGCGGATCGGCCGGAGCGACTCTCTGGTTTTTGTCGAGGAAAATGGCCGCGATTCGCACCTGCATGTTTTCGGCGTTGTGAACCTGAAAAGGCACATAGAAGACCAGTTGTCCGCCAACCTGCTTGAGCGTCCATGCGCCGATCTGGCCGTAGGGCGGAAGATTCCCGCCCGGTGATTTCGCAACGTCCGGCCAGCGC
This sequence comes from Terriglobia bacterium, assembly GCA_050745325.1. Lineage (GTDB taxonomy): Bacteria > Acidobacteriota > Terriglobia > UBA7540 > UBA7540 > RH2-MAG17b. The sequence continues at coordinate 817 of JBOGJY010000412.1, read as the reverse complement.
ATCCGGAAAATATCCATTGCGGCGTTATAGAATTCCTCCGCATGGGCTTCGCGGGTTTCAAGGCGCGGGTGATGCGAAAACGCCGCAACGATTCCCGGCGTGTCGCCCAAGCCATTGCGTAATCGTTGATCCAGAAGGACCGCATAACCGGGCTGGTAACCCGCCTCGGCCATCAACATCATGCCGATGAAATCGGCCTGCAGCTCTTCCTCGCGGGAGAGTTTCAGTATGGAAATGCCTTCACCCAGATGAGCGCCGGGCCAGTCAGAAGAACCGGAATCCTTGGCTCCAGCCGCCGGTTCGGGCGCCGGTCTGGCCGAAAGATAATCGCGGTGTAACTGCGCTTCGAATTGCGGGAGGGACTTCGGGTTGTGCAGGATCACGTGTCCAAGCTCATGACCAATGACGGCCGCCCACACGCCGTTGTCCTGGTAAAGCGCGGGAAACAGCCCACTGGTGATATAAATTTGGCCTTGGAAATTTGAAAAGGCGTTCGGAGCAAGCTCATCAAGCAGCGTCACCTTGTAATGAAGCCGCGGCATCGTTTTGCCGAGAGGGCTTGAAAGAAGATTGGCCAGCACTTCATCGGCAATTTTATTGTCAGGCGTGTTCACGATGCCGGGATGGCGGGCAAAAGCGGAGGAACAAACAGCCAGCAGCAAGGCAAGCGTGAACGCCGGAAACCTGATCTGTCTCATTCGATGCACCCTCGGCGCCTCAAGCTTATTGAGGATTACATATTTTATAGGGCCGCCAAATGCTGTAGCGGCGGCCTCTGGCCGCCGGATTCTACTATTTAAAAACCGGCGGCCAGAGG
>JBOGJY010000411.1:0-9180 GCA_050745325.1 Terriglobia bacterium | reverse complement strand
CTGATTCCATAATGGCGTCGGCTCGTTAGTGCCGGTAAGCTTGGTTTGTTGTCCGACCAAGGCTGCCGGGAAAGGAGCCGAACATGTCGATTATCGGATGTGATTTGCATTCACGCTACCAGGTAATTGCAATGTTGGACACGGAGGCCGGCGAGATCGCAGTGCGCCGGTTGGAACACGAGAACGGCGAAGCCAGAGCGTTTTACGCTGGCCTGGCGAAGCCTTCGCTGATCGGGATCGAGGCCACGGGGTACACGCTGTGGTTCGAGCGGATGGTGGCCGAATTGGGGCACGCGTTGTGGATTGGAGATCCGGCCGAGATTCGGGCTCGCGCCGTGCGGCGTCAGAAGACCGACACGCGCGACGCCGAGCACCTGCTCGATTTGCTGGTGATGAAACGTTTCCCCTATATCTGGGTTCCCACGCCTGAGGAGCGCGATGTGCGGCAACTGCTGAAGCACCGGGACAAGCTGGTGCGGATGCAGACCTCGGTGAAAAATCAACTGCACTTTCTGGCGATGAGCCAGGGAGTGTGCCGGAAGCGGAAGCTGTGGAGCGCGCGCGGCCGGGCCGAGCTGGAGGCGCTGGCGCTGGGACCTTGGGCTGCGCAGCGACGGAAGGAGTTGCTGGAGTTGCTGGACGGCCTGGGGCCGCGGATCGGGGAGCTTAATGAAGCGGTGAAGGCGGAGGCCGAGCGCCGTCCCGACGTCGTGCGGCTGATGGAACAGAAGGGTGTGGGGCCGGTAACGGCTCTGGCCTTTGTGCTGACCATCGGTCCGGTCGGTCGCTTTCCGAACAGCCGCAAGCTGGTCAGTTACCTGGGGCTGAATCCCGGCGAAGACTCCAGCGGCGGTCATCAGCGGCTGGGTCACATCAGCAAACAAGGCAACGAAATGTTGCGCTGGCTGCTGGTGGAAGCCGGTCACGGTGTGGCGCAGTTTGATCCCGAACTGCGGCGCAAGTATCAACGCTTGAAGTTCCGGCGGGGCGGAAACATCGCTAAAGTAGCCTTGGCTCGTCACCTGGCCGTGCGCCTGTATTGGACGCTGCGCCAGGCGAGCTCCGCCACGCCGCCGGTTCGCATGTCCAGTAGCCCGGAAAGCCGCAAGGTGGAGGTTACTCCATCGCAAGTCTGATTGGGCGCTGGGCCTCCCTGCACGAGGCGGGGAGATTGAAGAGAGAATCATGGTCGGGTGAAAACCTTAACCGAATAGATGGCTGGTGGAATCGTCCACCGCAGGATTGAGCGAGGCAAGCCTTGGTCGGGACAGGCCAAAAATTCCTGCTAGGGACGAAGCTCGGAACAATGCGCCCGAGCTTCGTCCCAGCAACCAGTTTGGGTGTGCCGGGCACGGCGTCAAGGGTCTGCGATGAACTCCCTGCGCTCGCCCTTGACTCCGCGCCCGGCACGCGGCAGCCGACGTGTCCCCAAAAAGGGCTAAAAAAACCTTGACAACGCCGACGCCATTATACATGCGGCTTTTGTTAAAATCCGGCCGAAAGGCTGCAGACCTGAAAGACTCGGGTCCGCGCCACCTTTCGCTTGGCGAAAGTCAAGAAGACTGCTCTCTTAAGGACTCCGTTCTCGTATGAAGAAGTGGTACATCGTCATAATCATTATCGTCATTCTGGCGGTTATTTTCGGCGGATCCTACACCAGCGCCCGAAACAACATGGTGCGCAAAAAGGAGCAGGTGAGCTCGCAATGGTCGCAGGTGAACGTGGTGATCCAGCGGCGGGCGGACCTGATTCCGAACCTCGTCGCCACGGTCAAAGGCTACGCGGCGCACGAGGAGATCGTCTTCGACCAGGTCACCAAGGCGCGCGAGGCGCTACTGGCCGCGCACACGCCCGCCGGGCGCATTCAGGCGAATGGCCAGCTTGACGGCGCGCTCGGACACCTGCTGGCCATTGTGGAGAATTACCCGCAGCTTAAGGCCAACGAAAACTTTCTGGAATTGCAGGACCAGTTGGAAGGGACCGAGAACCGTATCGCCGTGGAGCGCCGCCGGTATAACCAGGCGGTGCAGGGCTACAACACCTACATCGGGCTTTTTCCGAACAACGTCTACGCGCGCTGGGCCGGATTCGCGCGCGACAACGATTACTTCAATGCCTCGCCGGGCGCCGAACAAGCGCCGAAGGTGCAGTTCCCGGGCGCGCCCGCAATGCAACAAGCAAACTAGACATGGCGACATAAGTGATTGCGTATGTGGAGCGGAAAACGTATCAGGGCACGCTTCAGCCGTGCCGGTCATCGCCAGTGATTGCCGCGGCTTTAGCCGCTGAGGCCCTCAGGGGCGCGCGCTTATCGAATCGCTGAACTCAAACGGGGCTGAATATTGGAACCGCTTCCCCGGAACCCGCGCGGCTCTCACATGACGCGTTCTGCGGAGGTTCGCCTTATCAAAACCGAGGAGGAATTCCGGGCCTGCGAGCGCATCCAGCAGCAGGTGTGGGGCGCAACTTGCGCCTCGGCGGAGCTGCTGACGGTGATTCAGAAATCGGGAGGCGTCGTTCTGGGCGCGATCGCCGGACGTGAGGTGCTCGGTTTTCTGTTCGCCCTGCTGGCGCGCAGAAAGGGCCGCCTGATTCAGTGGTCGCACATGATGGCGGTGCGGAATGAATTGCGGGATCGCGGGCTAGGCCTGCGCATGAAGTTGCTTCACCGCAAGCTCGCTCTGACGCAAGGTATCAGTTCCATTTGCTGGACGTACGATCCGCTCCAGTCCCGCAACGCGATGCTCAACGTTGCGCGCCTCGGTGTGGACGTGGAGGGGTACGTCCCCAACTACTACGGCGAATTTCCCAGCCTGATCGAAAGGGGAGTGCCGAGCGATCGCCTGATCGTTCACTGGCGGCTGAAGTCACGCCGGGTGGAACAGCAGTTGAATGGGGCAGGCTCGCCCGCGTCGTGTTCCGGCCTTCCGCGGATCAACGAAGTCCGCATGACGCTCGGCATGCCCGAGAACGCCCGAATTTTCTGGAAACGCGCCGAGCCCCGAATGGCGCTCGAGATCCCCGCCGGGACGGACGCGATGCGCGCCTGCGCGCCGCGGCTGGCCCTCCGCTGGCGCATGGAAACGCGCAAAATCTTTCAGGCGTATTTCGCCGCCGGATATCGCGTGACGGGCTTTGCTCGCGAAGCGGATCCCGGCAACAGCCGGTATTTCTACGTGCTGTCGCGCCGCTAATTTTCATATCGCGCGGCCTGACGCGCAACACACTATTATGTGGAAGTCCTCGACTGAACCGCGAATTCTGTTCAGCCGGTCTGGCTCGGTAGCGGATTACATCGAGAGATCGCTGCTCGACGCGCGCCAGTCCGTGGATGCCGCTCTCTACCGGCTTGACCTTCCGCGTCTTGCGCGCGCGCTGCTGGAGGTGAAGCGGAAGACGTTGCGGCTGCGCCTGATCCTCGACTGGGGAAAATATCACCAGTCCGCCGAATCCCGCGAGCTCGTAGCCCGAAACGAGCTGCCGGTCCGGCTGTGCGGGGGCCGCAAGGACGGGCCTTCCAAAATGCACCACAAATTTGCGATTATTGACGGGCGGGTCGCGCTCACCGGCAGCTACAACTGGACCAAAGAGTCGGAGCTCAGTAATTATGAGAACCTGGTCGTGATCGCCGAACCGCGCGTCGTAGCGAACTACACGCGCGAGTTTGAATCGCTTTGGGAGATTGCGAAAGAGTTGAAGGCGCCGCCGGCGTTAAAGCAGTAACCGCTTCTTTAAAATCGACGCAGGCCGGCGTCAACCCGTGCGAGATTTCAGCTATGGCCAAAAAGTCACAGAGCAAAGGCGGCAAAGAACGGCCCTACGAGCTCTACCTGATGCGCCACGGCATCGCCGCGGACCTTGATGACCACAGCGCCTCCGACGATTCGAAGCGCCCGCTGACCCCCGAGGGCAAGCTGAAGATGCGGGCCATTGCGCAGGGGCTTGAGCGCGCCGGCGTGGAGCTCGATTGGGTGGTGTCGAGCCCGTTAAGGCGTGCCGTCGAAACGGCCGAGATCGTGGGCGGCGAGATCGCGCCCGCAGCGCCGGTGGAGCATTGCGCCGCGCTCGCGCCCGGCATGCTCACCGCCCAGAAGCTCACCTCGTTTCTGGCGCAGCACGCCGAGCGCTCTCGCGTGCTGATTGTCGGTCACGCGCCAAGCCTTGGCGCGCTGGCGTCGGAGCTGATCGGGGCCAGCCTAAGCGCGAACCTCGGTCTCAGAAAAGGCGGCTGCTGCCTGATCACGTTCGAAGAATTCCCCCCCCAATCCGCCGGGCTGCTCAACTGGTGGCTCACGCCGCGCCTGCTGCGCAAGCTCGGCTCGCAATAAAGCCCTGCTACTGGCAAATTGGGGTCTTCATCCCGCGAATGCTGATGAAGATACGTCCGAGCCCTGGTTTTTCGCTGTAGCGGCGATGTCCTCATTACCCGAACGCTTGAGAGATAAAATCGGCGGTAAGGACACCGCCGCCACAAAAACGGAAGCGTGGGCTCTTCACGCGTTCACCGCGCGTCCTTCAATCCAAAGCAGTAAACGTTAGATCCGTGATCGACGGCGTAAACGCGCCCGTCCGCCACGGCGATCCCGCTGAAGTGCGTCCAGGTGCTGATGGCGTCACCGCTCTGGTAGAGCGTTTTTCCGCTCTTTGCATCGAGTGCGTAGAGCACCGCGCGATGAGTATTCTCGCTGCGCTCGAAGTCGGTGAGCCTGGGGCGCTTTTCGCCGGGGCGCTTCACCGCGGGCCCATAGTTTTGCTGTGTGTTTTCTCCTGTCGAGAGCGCAAAAACCACGCCGTTCGCAATCGCCGCCGGCTCGGGCACGTCGAAGTCGCCGGAAACCCAGGCGGGCGCGAGCTTGGGTTTTTCTGTCGCGGCATCCGTGACCACTTTGAACGCCATAATGCTGCCGTGGGGGTGCGCGCCGTTGCGCCGGGGAAACGCGGGCGCCTTTTGCGACTGCGGGCCCCACATCGGAACGTAGAGCCACGTCACGCCCTGCGGATCACGCCACGAGGAAATGCCGCCCCAGATTCCCCGCTGCTCGTACTCGAGATTGTCATTGCCGAGCTTAAGACTGTCGAGCGGAGTCCGAAGCTCGCTGCCGCCTAGCGAGCGCGCATCGAGAAGGTAGACCACGCCCTCCTTGCCGCCGGCGGCCAGCAGCGCGTCATCGCGGTAGCGGAACTCGACCACGCCCGCAGCGGAAATATCCAGATCATATTGGGTCAGCTCGCTGGAGTTCGCGGGGAGGTAGTAATCGACCACTCGAAGTTGCTCAGGCGAAACCGCTATAACGCTGCTGCCGTACTCACCGTCGGCCGGATCAAAAGGCCCATCTCCAGTAGACGCAAAGAGCCGGCCACCTTCACCGACCGTCGCGCCGCCACGTCCCCAAATCCCCGCGCCGAATTTCCTCGCAAGCAGCAGCTCATGGATGACCGGGCGGTCCGGATCTTGAACGCTGATTGAATAAATGCCGGATCGGGCGCCCCCGCAGCCCTGCGAGACGGTCGTGTACACCGAGCCGTTCCAAAGATTCAGGCTCCAGTCCTTCGAATACGGCGGCACGAACTGAATCGGGCCCAGCCGAATCGCGCCGGTGCTGAGATCGAGTCCGTAAAACATACCGTCGGCGGCGATGGTGTAGAGCAGCCCGCGGCGCTCGTCGGCCGCCGGAGTTGCATTGAGATTATTAGGGCAGAGCCACATGCCCGGGGAGGCGGGCAGCGAGTGGCTGCTGAGTTCCCGGCTCCAGAGGATCTTCCCAGTCTCAGCGTCCAGCGCGTAGATCTCGCCGGAGCTTCCGGCCACGTATACGACGTCGCGAGCGCTTGCACCGCCGCGGGAGGCCTTCGCCACTACCGGCGCAGTCAGCGCGGTGAGCGATTCCGGCTGGTTCTTCACGTGCACTTTCCAGAGGAGCTGCAGCCCTCTCACGTTGCCCGCGTTCAACGTGTGTTCCCCGGACGCCCAGCCGGACCTCTGCGGGTCGTGGCCAAAGACGGGCCAATCCGCGCCCATGCCCCATGTGGCGGAGAGCGCAGCCAAGAGTATGGTCGTAAGCACGGCCCGCGTTAGTCTCTTCCTCATTCCGCAAAATCCTCCCCGGCAAGGCGCCGGAACATCAGAACCGGTCGCGGCGCTGAAATTCCTCAGTTTCGGGCCGTAGCGGCGGCTTTACGCCGCCATTTTTGGGCAGGCGGGACTCGGCCCGCCGCTACAGTCTCGTCCGAAACTGAGGTATTACGGGCGCTCTCGCCAGCGTCTGGATCGAAAAGCGAATCTGTGATTGTAATCGCAACCAGGGAAAAATGTAGCCCGGCGAGGCTGTGCGAGCGCGCGCGAGATAAAGTCGCAAAGTAATGCCTCAGTTTCAGGCGCGTAGAGGCGGCTTTACGCCGCCATTTTTTGGATGGCGGGACAAACCCGCCGCTACATCCGCGCCCAAGACTGAGGCATTACGTCCCAAACAAAACTTCCATTGACAAGGCCAGCCATTGAGTATAGGATTTAAAAGTTTAATTGAACTGCGGTTCAGCGATTGAACTCCGCGAAGAACTCCGGCATTTCTAGAATCGAATCCACGCAGCGATACTTCGTCGCTTTCGGCTCGTCAGAACAACAGGCTACGCGGGAAATTGCATAGAACACCTTAAGGAGGAAGTAATATGCGCAGGTCAAAATTGCAAGCGATTGCATTCACTGTAGCCATCTTACTGCTTTGCGCTGGACTCGCATCGGCCCAGTATACGACCGCGAGCCTGGGAGGCACGGTGACAGACACTTCCGGCGCGGTGGTTCCCGGGGCGAAGGTCACTGTAGAAAACACAGGTACGGGATATCGGCGAATCGCGGCAACCGGACCAGCCGGAGCATATTTGTTCCCCAACTTGCCTGTGGGAGCCTATACATTGGCCGTTCGAAAGGCGGGATTTTCAACCTACGTGCAGCGTGGTATCACGTTGACCGTCAACCAAGCTGCGACCCAAATGATTAAACTGCAGGTAGGGCAGGTGGCACAACAGGTCGTTGTCCAATCGAACACGCCACTCGTGACCACCCAATCCGCGACCCTGGGCCAGCTTGTCAACCAGCGGAGCATCGTCGACCTGCCCCTGAACGGCCGCGACGTACAACAACTGGTTTTTCTTGCGGCGGGCACCACGGACGTCACGGGACACTATTGCGGCGTCGGCTGTGAAGGCGGCATCATCCCTGGAGAGCAATATGCCATGGTCAATGGCACGATGGCAAACAGTGTGAATTATCAACTCGACGGCACCGATAACACCGATCCCTATATCAATACAAATTTGCCTTTTCCCAATCCCGATGCCGTTCAAGAATTCAACGTGCAAACCGGCAATATGAGCGCTGCCTACGGAAACGCTGTGGGCGGCGTGGTCAATGTAGTGACCAAGTCCGGAACCAATCAGGTCCACGGTGACGGTTTCGAATTTGTGCGCAATGGGGCCTTGAATGCACGGAACTTCTTCGCCCCAACCGAGGACGCGCTGAAGCGCAATCAGTTTGGCGGAAGCGTTGGGGGACCGGTCAAAAAGGACAAACTGTTCTTCTTCGGAACTTATCAAGGCACCCGCATTCATACTGCTCCTCAAGGACAAATAACCTTTGTCCCTACTGCAGCGGAGCGCAGTGGTAACTTTTCGGATCTTCTTCCGGCGACGCAATTGGTGAACCCTGTAACCGGAGCGCCGTTTTTCAATAATCAGCTCCCGGCCTCCGCTTTGAGCCCCATCGCCAAGTATTTTTTACAGTTTATCCCCCCGCCCAACGGTCCCGGCCGGCAATTGACTTACGTTGGTGGGGCCGCGATTCAGGACACTGACGAATTCATGACGAAATTCGATTACTATGCAGGTAAACATCATCTGAGCGGACGTTATATGTTTGTGAATTTCAGCCAGCCTGCTTTCTTTGCTCCCAAGTCGAATATGCTGGAGTCAACCCCATGCGGGGGTCGCGTAAGGGTGCAAACCATAAGTGTAAATGACCTCTACAGCGCCACATCGAATCTGCTCTTTAACACATGGTTCGGATGGAACCAGGCGAACGGCAGCACGATCTCGGACGCTCCGTTCAGCTTCGCGGAGGCTGGTGTGAAGATTGCCGTGACGAAACCTCCCGAGTTGTCTGTTGCGATCGGCGGTGGTTTCACAATCAACACCAATCACTTGGGTGCATACAACCGAGGCGGCCAGACGATCCGCGAAGTTGTGACTCTGATGAAGGGGGCCCACGAACTGGAATTCGGAGGTGAGGCTCTGCGCGTCCGGACTCCGCTGGCTAACACGTTTGAGCAGAACGGTGGATTCAGCTTCAGCAACAATCTCTCTGGGAACAACCTGGCGGATTTCATGCTCGGCCAGGCCTCAACCTTTACCCAGGCAGGCGGTTTATACATGAATCTCACTGGAATCAACTGGAATGCGTTCATCCAGGACAATTGGCGCGCCACACCCCGACTAACACTCAGCGCAGGGTTGCGCTGGGACCCCTTCCTGCCCTATCAAGACAGTGAAGGACGTGTAGCTTGTTTTGTCCCTGGAGCTCATTCGCAGCGCTATCCGAATGCGCCCCAGGGACTCATCTTCGGGGGAAATAGCCATGATCCAGGGTGCCCTCCCTCGTCCATTTACAGCAATCTTTCCAACCTTTCGCCACGCGTGGGCTTCGCCTATCGGTTGACGCAGGACGGCAAAACGAGTTTGCGCGGGGGCGCTGGTTATTATTACGAGCCGCCGAACACCGTCGCGTTTCAGGACGTCGTGGGCGTTCCCCCTTTCGCCCCAATCGTCAACCTGACCGATATCAGTTTCTCAGACCCGTATGGCAGCGCCGGCATCGCCAATCCTTTCCCTGCGCAGTACGGCCCAAGGATTCCCGGTCCGGATGCCACCTTCCCGTCCGATATCTCGTTCACACAAATCTTTACGAGGGATTTTCGTGTTCCACAAGTCCTAACCTGGAATCTCACATTTGAACGCCAGTTGGGCGCGAGCTGGATGGTAAGAGCAGGTTACACCGGCAACAAGGGTACCTATCTTTTTGGCACCTCCGATCAGGAGAACGGTCTCCAGGAGCTGAACCCTGCCATCTACATCCCGGGGCAATCCACGGAGGCCAACACCCAGGAACGCCGCCTCTACCCGAACTTTGGT
>JBOGJY010000410.1:0-2323 GCA_050745325.1 Terriglobia bacterium | reverse complement strand
GGTCTTTACTATCTAAAACTGGCGGCCAGAGGCCGCCGCTACAACTGCCGCTACAGCGTTCATGAAAATCATCAGCATCGGCGAAATCTTGTGGGACGTGTTCGATCACGGGGAGTACCTCGGCGGGGCGCCGTTCAACTTTGCCGCCCACGCCCGGCGGCTGGGCCACGACGTTTTCTTTGTCAGCGCCGTGGGGAACGACGCGCGTGGCCGCTTGGCGATTGCGCGCATGGAAGAACTCGGGCTTTCACCCAGATTCGTCGGGCGGATCGGGACTCAGCCCACCGGAATCGTATCGGTCGGCCTCGATCCCCTGGGCCAGCCGCAGTTCGTGATTCATCGTCCGGCCGCGTACGACGCCGTCTCTGTCAATGAAAGCGATCTTGCGGCCCTTTCCTCGCCCAAGGCGGATTGGATTTACTTTGGCACCTTGCATCAATGCAGTTCCAGCGCCCGCCACGCCTTGAGCGCCCTGATTCAATCAAACCCCCAGACGCGGAGATTTTACGACGTCAATCTCCGCGCCAGTTCCTACGATGCCACTCTCGTTCGTGACTTGCTGAAGCAGGCTTCGGTGGTAAAACTTAATGACGAAGAAGTCGGCCGTGTTGGGGAGCTTCTGGGCCAAAGCAACAACCCGATTGAAGAATTCTGCCGGAACAATGCGAGGATTTTCGGTTGGGAAGCTGTCGCGGTGACGCGCGGCGCGGCAGGCTGCTCGCTTCTGCTCGGCGATGAGTATGAGGAAGTTGACGGCTACGCCGTCCCGGTGGCGGATACGGTAGGAGCGGGCGACGGGTTTGCCGCGGCATTCCTCCACGGCTTGAGCCAAGGATGGCCGCCCGTGGAAATCGGTGACTTTGCCAATCGTGTTGGCGCACTCATTGCCAGCCGCCACGGCGGCATCCCCGACTGGACCGTTGAAGAAGCCTGGGCGTTAGCAAGCCACTAGGGCCAAGCGGGTGGCTCGTAACCCTCCCCGGCTTCGCTGGTCTCGATATATGGCTGGCGCATGGCCCAGTGATTCAGACAAAATGCAAAAACCCGTCCCATTTATCCCATTTGTCTCAAAAATCTCAGAGTGGCGTGCTAGGCTTTGGAGTACGGCAGCTTGCTGCCGCTGTTTTTTGTAGCGCAGACCCGTGGTTGGGGTCTGCGGCTTTTCTAATTTTGAATTTTGGATTTGCGATTTTAGAAGAGGACGCCGGCCCCGACGGCTGGCCGTAAATTTTAATGAATGGGCGTGGACCGAGCAAGGTTAAACGATGCAACTTATTTATAATATGATAATTATTTAAAATAAAGAATGCGAAGCGCCAGACGAGGGGTCGAAAACAGCGCAAAAAAAGATTGTTTTTGTTTTTTCAAGTTATTGAAAATAAAGAGCCGAAACCGGAACCAACCGGAACCAACCGGACTCTAATATTCTAATAATTCGTTACACCAGAATGAATCTGAAATAGATAGAAGCCGTCCGGTTCAAATTTTTGACATGTTGCACAAAACAAAGGGCGATCGCAGTATCAGTCCGGTTGGTTTCCGGTTGGTACGCGCTAAATTCCCGCTTTCTCCGGTTGGGAGCCGGTAGCGGCGGCCGTGGGTTCCACCCACGGCTATATCGCCCCCCATTTGAGGAGCAGGAACCATGGCGCAAAGAAACTGGACTCATTCATATCAAGCTTCGCAACTCAAGGTTTCTGGCCCGCTCATTCGGTCTTTTCGAGCTGCCCTGCGGTGGTCAGCTTCGTAACCGCCCCTCAGTTTTGCTCGTCTCCTCTATGGCAAGCCGCAACCCGGGTCCATTTAAGCGGCGAGACCTTACAAGGAGATTAACCATGAAACGACGGAGTTCGTTATTAGCGGTTCTGGTGTGTGGATTGATGGTGATGTTCTGCGGCGCCGGGATCGCTCAGGACCAGCCCGCGAACGTAGCCGGGGCGTGGGCGTTGTCAGCCACAACTCAACGCGGCACATTTACACAAGCGATGACCATCCAACAGGATGGCGGCACGATCAAAGGTACCCTCAAAGGGCGGCGCGGCGAGACGCCATTTACGGGCACAGTCAAAGGCAACGCAATTAACTTCACTGTTTCCCGCGACACTCCGCGCGGCTCATTTACAATGACCTATGACGGTACCGTAGATGGAGACTCGATGAAAGGCACGGCAAAGAACGACCGCTTCAGTCTCGATTGGACGGCCAAGCGCGGCGCCGCCGCCAGCGGCGGCCAGCAGTAGCGGACGGCAGGATTGGATCCGGCGACCGCACGCTGTAGCGGCGGCGTCTCGCCGCCGGCCGTTATTCTCTAAAACCCGGCGGC
>JBOGJY010000409.1:0-12064 GCA_050745325.1 Terriglobia bacterium | reverse complement strand
GGCTAAAGCATAGGTGTGCCCGTAGTTAACGATCACTTTTCGCCCGTGAATTTTGGTCCGCACAGGCACCGACAGCGCGCGACAACTCCTGTTCCATGCGGTCCACCACAACCTCGAGAGGTAGGGGCATTTTGCCAACCATGAGCAATCCAGCAGCACGTTGTATAGAAGAGAAGCCGATCTCCAAGGTTGGAGTTTGCCATCGCTAGGTTTGTTCGCTGCGACCATAGAGCCTTAACCCTCCAACTGAGCCAGAGATGCCGCACGAAGCGCAACTCGCCCGGACCCCAGTACGAGACCGCCGCCAGTAATTCTTAGAAGGGGCAGAAAATAACGATTCTTAATCACTGAGGTTTATGCGAGCAATCACTTCGTGTCTGACTTCGAAGGATGAGTTTTTATTTGACCTACTACGGTCCGCGACATATTTTGATTCGTGTGCCACTGCCAAGCGCTTTTGATGATTGACTCCAAGTCCGGGTACTGCGGTTTCCATGCCAGCGCGTGCATGGCTTTTGAGCCATCGGCCACTAACACCGGCGGGTCTCCTGGCCGGCGCGGACCTTCGCGATACGGAACCTTACGGCCGGAAACTTTCTCGACCGTCTGAATTACTTCGCGGACGGAATGTCCCTTGCTCGTGCCCAGATTAAAGGCCGCGCTCTCGCCGCCCTTTGAAAGATACTGAAGTCCCAGGACGTGCGCGTCGGCGAGATCGCTGACATGAATGTAATCCCTCACGGCCGTGCCGTCCTGAGTTGGATAGTCCGTGCCATATATCTGTACTTCCGGAATTTGGCCCAGGACCGCCTGAATCACCCGCGGAATAAGATGCTCCTCGGGATTGTGCGATTCCCCGATTTCTCCTACAGGGTCGGCCCCGGCGGCGTTAAAGTAGCGAAAGGCCACCCACCGCAAACCATACGCATTGCCGTACCACTGCAAGACGCGCTCAATGGCTAGTTTCGATTCCCCGTAGGGATTAATCGGGAGCTGCCGGTGATCCTCCGGCATGGGGACCTTTTCAGGATCGCCATACGTCGCCGCGCTCGAGGAGAAAACAATCGTCTTCACGCCTGCGTCCAGCATAGCGTCCAGAAGAGCCAACGTGTTCGCCACGTTGTTATGAAAAAAACTTCGCGGATCACGGACCGATTCACCTACGGATGCGCTCGCGGCGAAATGAAATACCGCCTCGATCTTATGCCGCGCGAAGATACCTCGCAGGATTTCGCGGTTGCCAAAATCGCCCTCGATCAATTCTCCCCATCGCACCGCATCGCGCACACCGGCTGAGAGATTGTCGAGGGTGACCGGCTCAAGTCCCTTCTGCGCCAGTGCCTTGGCGGTGTGGCTGCCGATGTAGCCGGCGCCACCCGTAACCAGAAGTTTCATGCATTCACTCCGATACTTGCCGCCCCCCGGATCACACTAACCGCGGCATACTTTCGGTGCGGAATCGGGGGCGAGCGGCGCGCGCCCTACGCGGATATGCGCAAAGCCGAGCGCGGTCAGCTTCTCTTCTGAAAACATATTGCGGCCGTCAAAAATCAAAGGACGAAGCATGTCCGCACGCACGCGCGAAAGGTCGGCGCTTGAAAACTCGTCCCAAGCAGTGAGCGCCAGCAGAGCCTCTGCTCCAACCGCCGCTTCGTATGCGTCACGGCAAAAAAACACATCCGGAAGCTCCTGCTTTGCCCTTCCTATTGCCTGCGGATCGTACGCTTGAATTTCGGCGCCTTCAGCTAACAGGCGGCGGACAATCGCTATAGACGGGGAATTGCGAATGTCGTCCGTATTCGGTTTGAAGGCGAGCCCCCACACGCCAATTTTCTTGCCGCGCAAATCCCCCAGTTCATCTTTTATTTTTGCCAGGAACCGGCCTACCCGCTCCGCATTGATTCGCTCCACTTCTTTCAGCAGCGAAAAGTCACACCCGAATTTCTCAGCTACTTGGATGAAACCCTGTACATCCTTGGGAAAGCAGGAGCCTCCGAAACCAATCCCCGGCTTCAGGAACGCGGGGCCGATGCGCTGGTCCAGGCCGATGCCTTCGATCACTTTCTCGATGTCGCCGCCCGCCGCTTCACACAAGTCAGCCACCATGTTGACAAAAGAAACCTTCATGGCAAGGAAGGAATTGGCTGTGTGTTTAATCAGTTCGGCGGTTCGCGTGTCGGCGATAACCAAAGGCGCTGGCTGTTCGCCATCGTGCCGCGCACCGTGGATCGGGCACGCAAACTTACCTTGCAAAATGTAGCTGTAGATGCCCTTGAGGGTTTCCGCAGCCTCCGGATTGTCCGCCCCGATCACGATCCTGCTGGGATGCAGGAAATCCTCCACCGCTGAACCTTCGCAAAGAAATTCCGGGTTGGCAACGACATCCCAATGAAATGCGGAATGACCGTTTCTTGCAGGCAGGTTTTTCGCCAGCAATTCGTGTAGTTGGCTGCAACTTCCGACGGGAACCGTGCTCTTTTGAACAATCAAACGATAACCATGCGCTGTTTGGCTGATCGTTTGCGCCACACGCTCGACGGCTGAGACATCCACTTCACCGGTCCCGGTAAGAGGAGTGCCCACGCAGATGAAAAGGATCTCGCAAGCGGCAACGGCTTCCTCGGTCGGGCCGAATTGAAGACGGCGGGAATCGCGATTTTTTGCAATCAAATCTTCCAAATAAGGCTCAAACAACGGCATTTGGCCGGCTTTGAGGGAGATTAGTTTCTCCGGTTGGCTCTCGGCGCAGAAAACATTGTGCCCCACTTCGGCCAAGCACGCTGCCGTTGTCAGCCCCACGTAGCCCGCGCCTATCACCGCAATTTTCATTGTCTGCTTCCTGATTCAATCTTTGACTTGAAAGTTTTTTGCCGTATGCCTGAAGTGCGCCGCCGGGTGGTCTCACAACATCTTATCGGCGGACTCTTGCTCACCGGAACTGCTCGCGGTCGCGTGGCCGTAACCGTAGCCGTAGCCAAAATTGCCGCCTGAATAACCGTAGTATCCATCGCGGTGGAGATCGACGTCGTTCAGGGCGACACCCAGAATGCGGGAGTTGGCGCCGTAGAGCAGTGAGCGGGCGCGGCGCACCACGTCATAGGGCGTCGAGTGGGCGCGGGTTACCAGGATCGCAGCGTCGGTGAGCGTGGCCAGGATACGGCTGTCCGCCACACTGAGAATCGGGGGAGAATCAACCAGGACAAACTCAAACATTTCGCGCAGCTTTCTCAGCAGCTCGCCGGTCACGTGCGATGAAAGGATTTCCGCCGGATTGGGAGGAATCGGTCCGCAGGGAATCACGCTCAGATTAGGAACTCCCGGGACAGGGAGCACCGCGTCTTCCAACTTCACGTGTCCCGTCAGGCATTGAACGAATCCTGGCTTATTTTCCACGCCCGCGGAGCGATGGACGGCCGGGCGGCGCATATCGCAATCGACGACGACAACGTTGGTGTTAAGGCTTGCAAGCGTTGCGCCGAGGTTAAGCGCTGTTGTGGTCTTTCCTTCGCTCGGCAGCGCGCTTGTAATCAAAAGAAGTTTTGGGACAGGGCTGGCTGACAAGAGAATAGACGTGCGTAGTGAACGAAAGGCTTCCGCCGCGTCGGGAGCCGTCTGGATAGCCGGCGCGTGATGCCCATTGCCGTTCGCGCCCAAAGGAATCAGCTTTCCTTCGCTCTCTTCGCTCTTCAATCCATCCTGAAGCCCGTGGCCGTTAAGAGCAAACTTGGGAAGAATGCCAAGCGACGGCAGCCGCAGCAGGCGTTCCACATCGTCCGACGTCTTGAGCGTTTTATCCAGGTATTCCTGGAAGAATGCGAGGCCTACTCCCAAACATAGTCCCAAGATAAGACCCAGCGCGAGGTTGAGCGGAACACGAGGTTTCACGGGACCTTTAGGGACGATGGCCGCATCTACGATCCGGATATTGCTTGCGTTCAGGCCAGCGGAAACCTGCGCTTCCTTCATGCGCTGGAGCATGCCCTGGTAAAGCTCGCTATCAGAATCCACCTTACGCTTGAGAATGTTATATTGAACGGACTTCCGCTGCATCGCATTCATCTCAGCCTTTTGATCGTCAATTGCCTTGGCCAAATATTTGACGTTATGCTCAGCGGAATTATAGTTATCGACGATATTCTGGATGACGGCCATCTTTTGCTTGTTGACTTGTGTTTGCAGGCCGTTAATCTCTTTTTGAAGCTCGCGAGCCGTGGGGTAGTTGGGTTTCACCCGTGCCGTGAGCTCGTCATAGCGCGCCTTCAGATCAGCCATCTTTTCTTCGAGGCCTTGAATCAGCCCGTTATTGAGCACGCCGGGAAGATCCTCTACCTTACCTTTTTGAACCAGGCTATAAAGGCCTTCCTTAGCAAACATGTCTCCTTGCGCTTTCGAATATTCGTCCAAGAGTTCCTGCATGCGAGCGCTCGTAAGGCTCTGTTCGTGGCTTTGTTGATCGGTTATATAGAGGATGCCGTGGGATTGCGCGTAAGCCTGAAGCGCTTTTTCAGACTTCTCCAGTTCGGCTTGCAAGTCCACCAGCTTCCCCGAAAGCCAATTTGAAGCGTCGGTCGTGGTCTGCCATTTCACGTCGAAGTTTTGCTTGATGTAATCCTGCGCCAGCTCGTTGGCGACCCTCTCAGCCGTTTCCGGGCTGTAAGATTCAAACGAGACTTCAACCAGATTGCTGCGCCGGACCGGCGAGATGTCAATAGCATCCTGCATGTGCGAAACGCTATTGCGGTAATAGTCCGCGTTGATGTCGGGATTGGGATCCGAGCTGGACGGAAGGGCTTTGGGATTGCTCTGAATCAATCCAAAAAGACCACGGGATTTATAAAACTCTGGAAGCCGGTACAATTGCAAATCCCGCACAACCCTCTCAGCAAGACTCCGGCTTTTCAGGATCTTATATTGAGTTTCCATATAAGTATCCATGTCGACTGGATTGCTCACCACTTCCTTGAAATTGACCACGGCGGGAGCTTCAGGATCAATTTCAACCAGAACTTTGCCTTCGTATAGGGGCCGTTCCTTGAGCGTGCCAATCGCGACCGTGGTGAACACAACAACCAGGCAGGCGAGGACCACCCACCGCCGTTTGCGGACGATGGCCCAGTAGTCGAGCAGGTGAGGAACCTCTTCGGGCGAAACGTCCAGTATCGGCTGCGCATCGAGCGCTTGGGAGCCAAGCCTCGATAGAGCTTCAGAGGACAACGTTCCTTGACGCCGCTCGAGTTCGTCCATAATGTTCCTTAGTTATAGCGATTAATTTACAGGCCGCGCCAGATAATCAGACCGCTGACGGTCGAGAGCGCGGTGCCGATGCTGGAAGCTCCTATCCCCTTCATCATGCTGCCCGGCACAACCAGCATATCATTAGCGGTGAGGATAGGGTCCTTTGCTTTGCCCTTCATGATCTTCCCCAGGTTGACGTAGCTCACCTGCCGCGTCCCATTCGGCAACGTATGAATGATCTCGTCGCGCTTCATGTTACAACTAGTCGAGCATCCCTGCGCCAAGGACAATGCCTGAAGAGCGGTAAGGCTATCCACGTCTTCCAGCGTGAATCCGCCCGACTTTTGCACGTCTCCCACCACATAAACAACCCCGGCTTTGCTGACCGTAATCGTATCGAACGGCTTAACCTGAACGTCAAGCGCGCTATCATGCGAATAGAGCAGCCGCCCCAAATCAACTTTTACCTGGTCGGGCGCGAGTTTTTGTATTCCATCGATTGGCATGAGGTCCCCAAACCCATCCCGCCGCGTAATGTAAGCCCATCTGCCCGCCGGGGCGCCGCCTTGCATGTTTCCCGCCGCTGTTCCGGGCAAGTTGATACCGCCCGCCATGGCGATGACTTGTATCAGCGTCCGCGGGCCGGGCAACTGATAAAGACCTGGCTTCGCTACGGCGCCCACCACAGAAATCGGCGTCGAATGAAATTGTTTGATAAAGACGGTGACGTGCGGATCTTCGAGGTAGGTCTTGCCCAACTCTTTCTGAAGTTCGTCGCGCAACTGTGATGTGGTGAGTCCTGCCACTTTTACCCGGCCCAAGAGTTTGACGGTAATACTCCCGTCATTCTCCACCCGGATCGTCTGCGTCATCTCCGGCAGGTTAAACACCGTAATAGTGACGACATCCTCGGGTCCGAGCTTATAATCGGGACCGATCATTCCACCTCCGGCGATCTCCTGGCCCCCAGAGGCCGCCGCATTCGGTTCGACAGCCTGCACGTCCGAACCTGCATCCTGATCTTGCGCCGCATTTGGATCCTGAGGAACTGCGCTCTGAGCGAGGATGACGCCCGTCGTTAAGAACAGGCACGCCACCAATGTGGTGAGTGCGCAAGCCAGCCTAAAATGGAGCTTCATAAGATTCCTCGGAAGATTAGAAAAGTCGAGGTTTGAAGTCACGAAGAGAGGTTATCAGACACCCGATTTTGCATCTTGAGAATATTAACCTCGTAAAATATTGAAGTTAGACGAGAGCCGCCTCAATGTCAAGGTGGCTCCCTTTACAGGGCGCGCTACATCTACCGGCGGTCAGGGAAAATAAAGTGTCTCATTTGTCTCATTCGTCTCCAAAGGATCAGAGCCGGGGGGTAGAATAAAAAGACGGGGGCAAGAGTCAAGGGACAAGGGATAAGGAAAAAAGCAAGGGTCCCGGACTCGCCTCTCGACCCTCGTCCCTTGACTCTCGCCCCTCGTCTCACGACGAGAGGCAAGCAAAGTGCGCCTGATGATGGACCAAAGGCGGATGGAATAAGAGGAAGAAATCGGGCCAAAAGAGAGCTGAAACCAAAAAGGATTGTTTTACTTTTTACAAGTCATTGAAAACAAAGGGTCGAAACCGGAACGAACCGGAACGAACCGGACTCTAATGATTGTAAAATCACTGCAATCGACTGAATATGAAGGGGATAGCCGGATCGATCCGGTACAATGAGGCATATTGCACAAAATAAAGGAGATTGCGGCATCAGTCCGGTTTGCTGGCCGGTTTTCGCGTCAAAAACACCGTTTTTTTGCGCTGTAGCGGCGGCGTCCCCGCCGCCGGTTTTTAATAGTCAAAGACCGGCGGCCAGAGGCCGCCGCTACAACCACGCCAAGGCTGATTTTTGTAGCGCCGCCCTTTAGGGCGGCATGTGCCTGGCTGAAGCCCGGCGCTACACCCATTCCGGCCTGAAACTGAGACTCTGCCGCGCTTGAGGGTTTCTGCTGGCCCAGCGTCTTGCTATACTATGGCTCGCCATTCCAGGGGGGGAAACTCTTATGCCAAATTCAAGTCCGCGCCTGCTCGTCCACGACCAGGCGGGTAATGCGCGAGAGATTGTAATCTCGAAGACGCCGTTCACGCTGGGCCGCCAGCCGGAGAACGATCTGGCGCTGCTCGATAACCGGATATCGCGCCGGCACGCGCAGATCATCGAGGATGGGCAGGGATGGACGCTGGAGGATGCGGCGAGCCGCCACGGCACTTACGTGAACGGCGAGCGCATCGAGCTCCGGCGCCTGAAAGACGGCGACCGCATCAACCTTGGCGTTTCTGACACCCACCAGATTACGTTCATCTCCACCGACACGGCGCTGCAAAGCCTGCTGGAGAAGATGGAGCAGGCGGAGAGCAGCCCCACGCCAATGTTGCAGCACCTGAACCTGCTTTTGCAGCTTGCTCAGATGCTGCACCGCGCGGCGGCGCTGGATGAAGTGCTGGCGGCGGTGGTGGACTCGGCGATGCAAATGTCGGGAGCGGAGCGCGGGATACTTTTCCTCGTCGATGAGTCGGGCGACCTTAAAAGCCGCCTCGCGCGCGGGGAGGGCGCGGCTGCGCCCGGCCCGGGAAGCCATTCCGAAGAGCTGGTAAAGCGCGTGATGAAGAGCCAGCGCCAGGAAGTGATGATTGAGGATTCGGCGCGCGAAGGCCCGCAATATGAGACGGTCAGTGTTTCTACGGGGCAGCGCGGCGCGCTGGCCATTCCGCTGCTGAAGCTTCCGGTATTGGAATCAAGCGGCGGCGAGACCATCCGGCTGGCGGCGCCCGAGCTGCTGGGCGTGCTGTATCTCGAAAGCCGGTCGAAACCGGCGGCCATCACGCGCCTTGACCGCCAGGCGCTCGATACGCTGGCGGCGGAAGGCGCCATGATTATTGAAAACGCCCGGCTGCTGCGGCTAGCGCGGGAGCAGGAGCGCGCGCTGCACGAGATGTCGCTCGCGCGGAGCATTCAACAGAGCCTGCTGCCGCGTGCGCTGCCGCAGGCTTCCTATTTCCATGTGCACGCGATGACGACGCCTTGCCGCACCGTTGGGGGAGATTATTACGATGTCGTATCGCTTCCCCGTGGCCGCACTGGTCTGACCGTGGCCGATGTTTCCGGGAAAGGCTTGCCCGCGGCCATGATGTCCATGACGCTGCAGGGCGCATTCTCGGCGCTCGCCGCCGCCGATCTGGACCTGCGGGAGCTATTCCGGCGCATTAATCTTTTCCTGTGCGAGCGGACTCCGCCCGAAATGTACGCCACGCTCTTTTACGGTGTTCTCGATCCCGCCGGGAGTTTTGAGTTTGTGAGCGCGGGGCACGTGCCGCCGCTATGCGTGCGCGCCGCGGGCGTAGTGGACGTTCTCAACTCTCCTGGGTTTCCGCTGGGCATGTTTGCCGGGGCCGAATACGACGTGGTGAGCGCGCAACTTTCTCCTGGCGATCAGATCATTGTCTTTTCCGATGGATTGACCGAAGCGCAGAACGAGGCGATGGACATGCTGGGCGAAGCCCGGCTGAAGCAGATTGTCGAGAAGTGCGCGATCAAGGGAGCGGCGCCCGAGGAAGTGTGCAATAGCCTGGTGGCGGCGGCGGAGAGTTTTTGCGGCTCCGCGCCGCAAACGGACGACTTGACCGTTGCCGTCCTGCGCTACGCGCCTCCGGCGGGTGGTTGAGTCGCGGAAAAGACGCTGTAGCGGTGGCCTCTGGCCGCCGCTACAGTGGAAAACCGTAGTTGTCACACAGACTCTATGGACCCGGCGCCTGGAAACGGCGAAAACTTTATCAACGGACTTTGGTGATATAACACTGAAATGACTGATAATGAGTTGATTATTGGCTGAGAATCGTCTTGACATCACCCGGAAAGGCTCCTAGAGTGTTAGCTATTCGGCCCAGTCTAGTGCAGGGGGAAAGAAGCTCACGCTGCGGGGGGCCTTCAACAATTTAAAGTTAGCTGGAGGAGGAATTGATGAAATACCTTCGTGCGTTGCTTCTGACGCTGGCGGTTCTGTCATTCGCCATGGTTGCCGCCGGGGATAGCATCCCGGATATCCATATTGTGTTCGATCCCAGCATTCCGGTGACCCCGGCAATGATGGGGAATCTCTACGTTATCCAAACACCAGGCACTTCTTATAGTGTGAGTTGGCTGGATTGCAGCGCATACTCGGCCTTTAATCCAGCGCCTAGTTTCGACGCCTGTCTCGGCTTTTTTAATAATACGGGCGCCGATTTAGCCGATTTCGACATCTCGTTTACGGTGCCCAGCACCGGCCCGGGAAGCATTCTTATTGGTCAGCCTATTAACTGCTCTACGCTGGGGCCAAATCTCACCACCAACACTTGCCCATCGGGTACCCTGGCAGCGGGCGACACAGTCGATGTTGGCTTTTTTGGCGGCACTCCGGTAGGCAACGAAACAGCATTCTTTGTCGGCGAAGACGGGGTGGCTTGTTCAAACCCCGCAGGAAGTTTGACTTGCTCAAACCTTCCGCCCACTTTTGTCGCCGACGATTCTACTCCCGAGCCGGCAACGCTGTTGTTTTTTGCCACGGGACTTGCCGCGCTCAGTCTGGGCTTGGGATGGCGGCGCAAAAGCTCTTCGGAATCTGTGTGACCCCTGTGGTTTTTGCCCTGTAGCGGCGGCCTCTGGCCGCAGGCCGCCGCTACAGCCTCAGCATCTCGCTCATCTTACTTGCCTCGCTTGTCTCGAGGCCCTTTCCGGTTAAACTCGTTTACCAGCTTCTTGAAACCGCTTTGGGACTGTAGCGCCTGGAGCTGCGGGTCGCTCGCGGCTTGCAGGGGCGAAAACCCCTTCTGGAAAGCCTCGCGCAGAGCTTGGAGCGCCTTGGCGGGGCTTCCCGCGAAAGTCTCCACGACGGCTTCATCGTAGGCGTATTGGGCGCTCGCAGGATCGATAGAGCGCGCATTCCGTATAAACTGCAGCGCCTGTTCTGAGTCCCCTTGGCACGCATAGTAGATGGCCAGGTCTCCCATGGTTTCGGCGTCGCGGGGGTTCACCTGGAGTTGTCGGTAGGCGAGGGCGATCGCTTTTTCGAAGGTTTCCTGGGCTTTCTGTTTCTGCCCCGAGAAGAGATAGGCTTCCGCCAGGTTCCCGATCAGGGCTTCTTGATTAGGATTGAGGGCCGCCGCCTTTTCGAGCGTCTTGGCCGCGTCAGCGTATCGCTTCACGTAGAGGTAAGCGGATCCCAGGTTCGAGTAGTGCCAGAAGCTGGGGCTGAGCTGCAACGCCTTTTCGAGAGCCGGAACCGACTGGCTGAACTTCCCTTCCTGCATGTAAACAAGTCCGGTGTTCTCATATCCCGCGGCATTATCCGGCGCAAGGCTCGTGACCCGTTGGAACTCGCCCAGCGCCTTTTCGTAATCGCCCGCCGCGTCATAAGCTTTGCCGAGCTCATCGGAATTGACCCAGTAATACGGATCGATCTGCAGCGCCTTCTTGAAGGCCTGGATGGCTTTCGATTCCTCGCCCCCGGCTTGATAGGCGTTGCCAAGCTGGCGGTACGCTTCGTCGGAATTGGGCGCGAGGGTAGCGGCCCGGCTTAAGACTTCAATGGCCTGAGCGTTCCTGCCGGTGGCGCTGTACACGCTGCCGAGGGCGATGTAAACCTCCGGCAGATTGCTGTTGAGCTGTTGCGCCTGGCTCGCGGCTTCGGTGGCCTCGTCAACCCAGATGCTGTCCCTTGTCTGTTTATACATTCGCAGGTTGGCGCCGGCCAGGCCCGCGTAGGCCAGGGCAAAGCCAGGGTCCTGCTGCAGGGCGTCCTTGTAAAAGCCCATAGCTTTCTCGAGGGTCTCGCTGTTGGGCAGCCCGCGCATGGCCTCGCGCCCTTTCAGGTAGAGGTTGTAAGCCGCCATGTTCTCCGTCGGGTGCTGTTCCTCACGGGCAAGCTCCTGGTTGCCGGGATGGAGCTCGAGCGCTTCGATCAACGCGCTGGAGATTTGGTCTTCAAGCGTCAGCAAATCACCGGGCACGCCTGAGAATTCGCGCGCCCAGAGCAGGTGTCCGCCGGCCACATCCTGAAGACTCACCACGACGGCGATCTTTTTGGCGTCGCCTTGAAGAGTTCCGCGGAGCACGAGGTTGGCGCCCAGTTCTCTTGCGATTGCGGCCACCGATCCCTTTTTGAGTGATTGTTCCACCGCCCCAGGTGACGCCACATGGACGCCTTTCAAGGCAAAGAGCTTGGCGTTAATCGCCTCGTCCAGGCCTTCCGCCAGGTAGCCTAAGGTGGCCGTGTCGCCCAGCACGTGAAACGGCATGACGGCCACGAACTTCCCCTGCGCCAGCGCGGGCACGCCGCTTGCGCCCGCCTGCGGGAGAGCGGAAGCGGGGTGTTTCAGCTTGTACACGATCAGCGCCGCGATGACCGCGAGCAGGACCAGAGCCGCGGCGATAGCCAGGAGGCGCGAGCGGCGGCTTGCCGGTACGGCGAGCGTGATTTGAACCGATGAGCGGCTGTGGGATGGCTTCGAAGCGCGCCCAGACCCGAGCTCCTGCTGAATCTCCCTCGCCGCCTGATACCGCCTCGCCGGGTCCATTTCAAGGCAGCGCAAGATCACGTTAGCCAGGCTCCGTGGCAGCTCAGGATTCACGAGCTTCGGATCCTTCGCCTTCTGCGTGATGCGCTGCATCATCATCTGGGTGACGGACTCGCCGCTGAAAGGGATGTCCCCGGTCGCCATTTCGTAGAGAATCAAGCCCAGCGCGTAAATATCACTGCGAGCATCCGCCGGCTTTCCTTCCACCTGTTCCGGCGCCATGTAACGGGGCGTGCCCAGG
>JBOGJY010000408.1:0-7885 GCA_050745325.1 Terriglobia bacterium | reverse complement strand
GGTCTTTACTATTAAAAAACCGGCGGCCAGAGGCCGCCGCTACAACCACGTGGCGAAGTAAACTCACCGCTACGCTTAAGGCATGAGAGGCTATGAACGGATTTTTCATCCTGGCAATTCTTCTGCTGCTCCAGAGCATCTTGTCGCTGCGCAGCGGCTTCCAGTTTCTCCGGTTTCTTCGAAAAAGCCTCCGGTTGACGCCAGCGCCGTACCATCCCCAGGCTGCCGTCATCATCCCGTGCAAAGGCCGCGATGAAGACCTGGAGCGTAACGCGACGCAATTTCTGGCGCAGGACTACCCCTCGTGCCAGGTGATCTTCGTCGTCGCCACAGAGAGCGATCCGGCATACGCTTTCCTCGCGTCCTTGATTGAGCAAAACAGCCGGGAGCGTAAAAACGGCCCAGCCGGCCAGGGCAGTCGAGCCAGTCAGACCACCCGGGTAAACCCCGTTCTTATCGTCGCGGGCTATTCGGATTGTAACGGCGAGAAAGTACATAATCTTCTCGCGGGTCTTAATGCGGTGGACGCGCAAACGGAGGTCCTGGCCTTCGC
Source organism: Terriglobia bacterium (assembly GCA_050745325.1). Lineage (GTDB taxonomy): Bacteria > Acidobacteriota > Terriglobia > UBA7540 > UBA7540 > RH2-MAG17b. Next base: position 7,332 of record JBOGJY010000408.1, on the reverse strand, counting down.
CGACATCGACGCCCAGCCGCATCAAGGATGGCTGCAGGCGCTGGTAGGCCCCCTCGGTGATTCAACCGTGACCGTCAGCACCGGCTTCCGGTGGTATCTGCCTGGCGCCCAGTTCACTTCGCGGCTGCGCGCCGCCTGGGATAGTTCAATCGCCACCATGCTGGGCGAACACCGGCACAATTTAGCCTGGGGCGGTTCAATGGCCATTCGCCGGGCGGATTTCACGAATCTGCGAATCAGCGAGAAATACTGGCAGGGCACAGTGAGCGACGACTATGCGCTCGCCCGCGCCGTTCGTGAGGCGGGAGGCGCGATTCGCTTTGAACCGCGATGCCTGCTGGCGTCCAGCAACCTGGAGGGGGTTGTCGAATTCCTGCGTTGGGCGAACCGCCAGATCATCATCACCCGTGTTTATCACTCGCGTTACTGGAAGCTGGGCGTCGCGTCTTACGGGCTTTATGCGCTGACCTTCGTCTGGGGCCTGGCGCTGATTCTGCTTTCCGGCGGCAGCGCGGGCAGGATCGCTGCGGCAGGGTTTCTGGCGGTCATCATTGCTCTTGGGATGGCCAAAGGATGGCTGCGAAGCGTGGCGGCGCGGGAGATCTTCCCGAGCCAAGCCGACTCCCTCGCTCGTTACGGCGGCTGCTACTGGCGGCTCTCGATGCTGGTTCCGTGGGTGATGTTCTTTAATTTTGTTGTGGCAGGATTCATCCGGCGAATCGAATGGCGTGGGACAGTGTACGAGCTGAAATCGATGACTGAACTCAAGGTAATCCGGCGCGGGAGTTAAGCGAACGCCTTTGATTGGAGTGCGGCAACCTACCGCCACGGTTTTTGTAGCGCAGGGTTCGTAGTCTAACCCTGCGGCTTTTGAGTCTGTGTGACAACGCCGCTACAACTACCGGTTCAGCGTTTTCCTGATTTGCCGTGAGGTGGTTTGCCTTTATGGCGGGAGATATACCGGGCTGGCGTCGCCGTTCTTTTCCTGACTGGCGCCGCTTCCTCGGGAGGGTCCGGCGGAGACGCCGGCGCGGACATATTGGCAACGACTTGATCAAACAGGGTTGCGCGAGGGGTGGGCAGCTTCTTCTTGCCCCCTTCGCCGTGACGGTACGGATGCTCGGTGAAGCACGTCTGGCAAATGACCTTTGCCACATCGTCCTTCACCATGCTGGCAACCGCGTGATTCAGCAGAAGGCGGCACCGCGGGCAGTAATCATCGATCAGGTCGCCGAGGCGTTTTGCAGGTTCGGTCATGAAAGGCTCATTGCGTGGCCACTCCTGAGGCCGATTATAACCCGCGTGGGATTAAGAATCCATCGGCAATCAGCCGCCACCAGGGGCGGGAAGTGACGGGATATACGGAGCAAACTTTGGTAGTGAGACGCCGGCCAGGGGTCGCCAGGTTTCTCTTCAATCTTCTACCGCCGCACAATTCTCTGAATGGCGAGGGCGTGGCCGGTTTCAGGGTCAGCTTCGATGAGCGCGCCGCAGAGGCAAGCGTTGTCTTTGGCGACCTCAAACCGCGCCGGCATCTGGTCCAGGAATTTCCTGATGACTTGCTCCTTTTCCACCCCGATGACGGAATCGTAAGGCCCGCTCATGCCAAGGTCGGTGATGTAGGCCGCGCCCTTGGGCAACACCCTTTCGTCAGCGGTGGGAACGTGGGTGTGCGTCCCCACCACAGCCGTGACGCGGCCATCCAGGTACCAGCCCAGAGCAAGTTTTTCCGATGTGGCTTCCGCGTGCATGTCCACGATACGAATCTTCACACTGGGCGGAATTTTAGCCAGCAGAGCGTCCGCGGCCCGGAACGGGCAATCCAGAGAAGCCATAAAAACGCGCCCTTGCAGATTCAGCACGGCATAAGGGACGCCCGAAGAATTCTTCCCGGTGAATACGCCGTGGCCGGGCGCAGGGCCAGGATAATTCGCGGGCCGCAGCAACCGCGTGTGGGCGGGATCAGCGAGGTAGGGCACAATTTCCTTCTTGTCCCAGATGTGGTTTCCCGAAGTCAACACCGCGATCCCGAAGCTCAAAAGCTCTTCCGCCAAGGCCGGCGTAATCCCAAACCCCGCGGCGGCGTTCTCGCCATTGGCAAGAATAAGGTCCGGATTAAATTCCTTCACCAGCTCCGGCAGTTTCTCTTTAACCATGCGCCGGCCGGGCTGGCCGAAAACGTCGCCAATAAACAGAATTCGAAAAGGAGATTTCAAAACGCCTCACCTCGCAGAAAATCGCCGCATGGCCAGACCACCGGAAGGGCGCGGCCCGCCCCGCGAATCAGAATGCTGTCACCTTGTGGAGTGGGCGCCCTGGATGGCTGATGACGCAGCCGGGAATCCGGATGCTTGAAACGCTCGAACGCGCGCGGCCGCCTGGCCGTCACTCCGCCGAGCTCAGCAGGCGGTCGAGGACCTGGCTGCACTCATCCACTTTCTGGTCCACTTGGCGGGTCGCCGCCTCGTACTTGGCGATCATCTGATGATACTCGTCGGCGATATTCAGGGCAGCAAGGATAGCGGTGCGAAGGGAGTCCACGGTGCGCGTCCGCGACGCAATCGACCGCATCTTATCATCCACGAACTGGGCGAGACGCTGGATATACTCCGCATCCAGGTCACCCCGCATATTGTATTCCTGATCGTAGATGGTAACGCGGATTCCGTCTTGGGAGGGCGTGGCCACTTTCGTCCTTCGTCGCTGAAGATTTTCGCGTCTCGCAGCCCCGCCTCTGTTGCGCGGGACCGGCGCTATCCCATTATGCTCCCGCAGAATCGTGTTTTGTCAAAGACTCGACTTGCTCGAGGAGCCGCTCGACGCGCGCCCGCACCTCTTCGCGCTCCCGGCGCAGGGCCTGCACCTCGCGGTCGAGCGCGTCCTGATGCTGCGCTCCTTGCTTCGAATCCGCCTTAAGTTTTTCAACTTCCTGCGCAAGCGCCCGGTTCTCCAGTTGAGTTCGCCGGTAGGTTTCAACCACTTTGGCAAGTTTTTCTTCGAGTAACTGAAATGGCTCCATCGGGTCTGTCACGCTTTTCTCTCTTTAGAATTGAATTAAAAAGTTTAACCGAAATCGCCGGGCTTTGCATCCGGCCTCTGCCGCTGGTGGCGCCGCAGTTTGCAGTTTCGGGTGTAGCGGCGGGTTTACCCCGCCATATGGTGGCGGCATAAAGCCGCCTTTACATCAAACTGAGACATTGCCCCGCCGCTGCGGCGTTGTTTTTTGTCGCGCCACGCCGTGCGTAGAAGCCGCAACCAAAAGTAATGTCATGCTGAGCCGATTCGCTCCGCTTCGAATCGCTCTGAGCGCAGCGAATCGGCTTAGCATGACAGACAAAAGGGCTTCTTCAGCATCCAGCTAAGAAGCTCGCCAGGTTTTTGAAAAGCTGCAACCCATCTTGAGATTCATGAGCGGGGAGAGCCGCGCGCTCGGGATGGGGCATCAAGCCGAGCACGAATCCAGACGGGTCCGTGACGCCAGCGATGGCGCCGGGAGAGCCGCTCGGGTTTTCCGGGTATTGCCCGGTGGGAGCGCCATCCTCTCCGCAATACCGCAACGCCACGGCGTTCTCGTCCGGCGCGCCACAAAACAAGGCGCGACCCTCGCCGTGGGCGGACGGCATCGCCAGGATGCGCCCGGCCAACCCCCTAGTCCAAAGGCATTCTGTCTTCGACGCCTGCAAACGAACGCGGCGGTCTTCAAAACGGGCGGATTGGTTTCCCAGCAGCGCCATCGCGCGTTTGCCGGGAGCGCCCCCAGGCAGGATGCCAGCTTCCGCCAGCGCCTGAAAACCGTTGCAAATGCCAAGGACCGGCTTCTCAGCAGCTAAGAACTCCCTCAATTCACCGCCCAGCCGCGCGGCAAGCATAGCGCCCAAAATCCGGCCCGCGCCGAGGTGATCGCCATAGGAAAACCCTCCGGGAATCACCGCTGCCTGGAAGTCATGCAGGCGCGCGCTTCCGCCGAGTAAATCGCGCAACAGGACCATCTCGCTGCGGAGGCCCACTGCCGCCAGAGCTGCGGCGGTCTCTTCATGGCAGTTCGTGCCCGGAGCGTACAGAATGGCGATGACAGGCTGACTCATTCGAGCGCCTCACGAAAAGGTTTGCTCCAGACCGCCGCCAGGCTCGAAACATCGTCCTGCCAGAAAACGCGCCCGCTCTGCGAAACCACAATCCGGGGTTCATCCGTGGTCTCTCCGATGACGCAGTGCGGAACGCCACCCAGGTTCTTGTCCGCGTCGAAATCGGGAGGGACTTCAAGCATTACCGCTCCGGTGAATTCACCGAACCAAAGCTCATCGTTCCGCAGATCGTCAGCGTCGGCGGGCCTTCCCGCCAATTTTGCCATGCCATCGAGATTAATCTGCGCTCCCAGCCCAGATCCGTAGCAGGCTTCGAACAAGCGCAAAAATAGGCCACCCTCGCCAATCGCAGACGCGGAAGCATAGCTCCCACTGGCGCCGAGCCTCATGAGCGCGTCCCAGACCGGCTGGATTGATTGCGGATCATCGGCGCCACAGGGATCAAACAGGTGGTCGCCGCGCTGGCCGTGCGCATCTGCATAGACGCTGCCGCCCAGCGCATGGGCGCCCACGTTCCCGAGCAGTAGAATCCGGTTTCCGGGCTTCTTGAAATCTTTGGTGGCCACACGCCGCACGTCCGGCACGCGGCCAAAGGCGGCGACCGCCAGCGTGGGAGGCGCCTCAATACTACGGCCGTTCGATTCGAATGTGCCTGAGCTCGAATCCTTGCCCGAGATGAAAGGAATTCCGAATTCGATCGAAAGCGAGGCAATCGTCTCAACCATCCGGGTGAGGTCCCAAGCCACTTCGGGGCGCACGCGCGGCGTGTAGAAATTGTCGCAGAGGGCCAAGTCGTGATAGCTGGCGCCCGCCGCCACCGCCTGGGTGACGGCCTCAATCAGTGCCAGTTTCGCCATGCCTGCCGGGTCAACATCGCCGTAGAAAGGATTCCAGGCAACCGTCATGATTACGCCGTAACTCTTTCCGTGCAGCGGCGCGGAAACGTAAATCCCTGATGGCATGTGATGGTTTTTGCCGCCGTAGGGTCCGATGGCGGTCCGGCCCTGAACCGTGGAATCAAATTGCGAGACGGCCGCGCTTTGATCGGCGCAATGCCAGTGTCCCAAAACGAGATGAACGGCGCGAGACCACTCCTCAGTTGTGCGCGGCTGCGCGATATCGATTGGCCGCAACTTGCGGCGCGGCTCCGCAATCGAAACCGGATCAATCGGGCAAGCGCCCCACAGGAAACTCATCTCGAGATCAACCACCTTCTGCCCGCGCCAGGTGGCTTCAAGACGGCCTGAGCTGGTGAAACGTCCGATGACCGTGTTCCCAACTTCATAGCGATTGAGCAGCGCCGTGGCCTCCCCTAGCTTTTCAGGCGGCAGCGCGATCAACATGCGCTCCTGCGATTCGGAGAGCAGGATTTCCCAGGCCGAAAGACCACTGTCTTTGAGAGGGACGGAATCAAGGTCGAGGGCGGCGCCCGTCTCCGCTCCCATTTCTCCGGCGCCGCATGAAATGCCACCGGCGCCGAGATCAGTAATGGAGCGGATGCAGCCCGCATCGCGCAAAGCCGGGATGGCCGTCGTGAACCGCCGCTCGGTGATCGGATGGCCAATTTGGACGGCGGCGGATTCCTTTTGCAGCGTCTCACCGGTCATCGTGGTAGAACTGGCGGTGGCGCCGTGAATACCATCGCGGCCTGTCTCGCCGCCAATCAGCAGCAGCAGGTCGCCGGGGCGCGGCGCGTCTTTCAGGGCGTATTTCCTTGGGATCAGCCCAATGGAGTGCCCGAGCGCGAGGCACTTGGCATACCCCGGATGGCGCTTGTAAGCCGCGCGCATCATCGGGATGCCCATCGGGTTCATGTAATAAGCCGTAGCGCGAATTGATTCCGCAAGAATCAACTGTGGATGGAGCGCCCCGGCCGGAACCTCGTTTTCGGCCATCGCGGGATCCATCGTGCCCATCAGCGTCGTGCCGCCAATCGGATAAGCGCCTTTACCGAAGCCGAGCGTATCGCGGATGACGCCCCCGTGCTTGGTGGCGACTCCACCGAAGGGGGCGATGGAGCTAGGGAAATTGTGCGTCTCGCCCTTGATCGTGATCACCCAGTCTTCGTAGAATTCAAGGCCGCCGGCGTTGTCCGTAAACGACGAAACGACCAGAGGATGCGCAATGCGGCGCGTGGCCGCGGAAAGCTTCTTCAGCAGGCCGAGACTCTTCCACGTGGTGTGGTAGCAATGGTCGCTCCAGCTCTGCGCCAGGATTTCGATTTCCGCGTCCGTAAGCGGCCGTCCAATGCGCTGCTCGTGCGCCTGGATCACCTGCATTTGCGACAGAGGCGCATACCAGGATTTTGCCGCCGACAGTTTGCGGAGGTCCTCACCGCTGAGCCCTGCCAGTGAGATCGTTTCGACCGGGTCCGGATCGCCCGTGGGACGCAGCGTCAACGGCAGATCGCCTGGTTGGCGAATCCGCTCAACCACTTTGTTGAAGAGGAACCTCCCGGCAATGCTCTTGGCCTCGCTCTCGCCAGTGCCGCTGAACTGATACCGCTTGCTCAGCCGCGCGAACTCGAGCCCGTCTTCGCCGAGCGCCCTCGCGGCCGCCAGGATTGAAGGCGTTTCGGGATCGGTCACGGCGGGGCGGTAGGCAATTTCAATTACCGGCCCGGCTGCGGGGTCAAGCAGCGACTGGGCGGAAGCCGTCTGATAAACGGGATTGGCGAACAGCGGCAAAAGCTTTTCGCGGTCAACACGGCCTTCGAGCCAGTAGACACGCTCGATTACCAGGTTCGTAAGCTGGCTGTGTCCGCGGCGGCGGAAGAAGACCAGCCAGTTCCGGGCCTCAGCGTCATCGCGGGACTGCGTATAAATACTATAGATCGCCATGAAATATGATTTCGTGTGGAGTTCAACCCTTTGAAAAGAACCCGGCAGAAAGTAACTCTAAAACCTATTATAGCTCCATCTTCCCCACGCGTCGAAATGCGATTGCCGCTCCCGGCCCGCGAATAGGGCAGCCTGTTGCCAACTCCCAATTGCCAAACATCAATCTGCTTGGTGTACATTATGGACATGCGAAAAATCTTAATTGTGACCGGCGACGCCGGTGAATCTTACGAATCGCTGTACGCTGTGCACCGTTTGCGCGAGGCGGAATACGAGCCGGTGGTCGCGGCCCCTTCACGACGCCGGCTGCATCTTGTGATCCACGACTTTGAGCCGGGCTGGGACACCTACGTGGAGCGCCAGGGCTACGGACTCGAGTCGGATATCACTTTCGAGGACGTGAAGAC